>NZ_JBFUHJ010000027.1:0-38619 GCF_056402455.1 Paenibacillus sp. P4_A7
ATTAGAAACAGAACGCCTGGTAATACGGCCTTATATAGAAAGTGATTTAATGGAATCGTTTGAACTTATGCAAAATCCTGAAGTTTTGACTTACATGCATATGAGCGTAATGCCATTAGAAGATTACAAAGGATTGTTTCAATGGTTGATTGAAAGCTACAATACGCCATTTGATCAACCGTTTAAATATTCATTTGCTATTTGCAGCAAGGAGACGGGGGCTTTCGTTGGTTGGTGCGGTGTAGGCCTTCTCGAATTTAGTGCGCCAGATAATGAATTGTATTATTTAATCGGCCGAGATTATTGGGGCAACGGTTATGTATCCGAAGCAGCAACAGCATTAGCTACTTACGTATTCGATGTCATTGGGTTGGAACGACTGTATGCAAAAGCAGATGTAAAAAACGCAGCATCACTACGTGTATTACAGAAGCTCGGCTTTGAATTCGACTGCGTCCTAACCGGTTTGTCAGAAGATCATCAAGAATGTAATGGTGAGTTGAAGTACGTATTGACTAAAGAACGTTACAAAGCTAAGAAATAGTAATGAAGCCATTAAGCTACCAATTCATTTGGCAGCTTTTTTTAATCTATCAGATATTCTTTTATCAGAATACAATACGAAAGGAAGGTGAGGCAGATATATGATTGAAGAAATGGGAATATCATTCTGAATAATGCTAGTCCTGTAGCCAATGAAGGGACAGCTAGGATGTGGATTCTTTTCCCTGAAATGAGGAGAGAAGTACATGTGAATAGAGTTAAGGTCGGGGTTATCGGATATTTCATGAAAGGTGCAAAGAAAGTTGCGAGAGCAGAAATTACTGAAGTTATAGGGCTGMATTCAAATGCAAAATTATTAAGCTCACGAATTAAGTTTTCTTACTAAGACTCATGAAATTACAGAATTTCACCTTTTGCTAGCCCATTTTGTACAGATTATGCTCGTCCAAGTCGCTCTTAGCGATTATCACTTCCATGTCTCAACGGGTCTACGCCCTTTGATTCCTTCCTCACATCTATCTAAGGTGTTGAGGATGAAAATATTACATAATCTCAGTCTTCACCCGCGTTCTAATAATGGATAGCTTCACATATTGAATTATTTTATCTTTAAAGTGAATTATGAAGTTAAAGAGTTAGTTGAATGATTGATAATTGTAGGAGGCGGTACCATTGAAAACAATCCAAAACATGTTTGAACATTTAAATTGGGCTAATCAACGTATTTTAGAAACCTTGCAAAATGTTGAAATTGAGAACCAACAGTTACGTTTATTCTCTCATATTCTAAATGCTGAACAAGTATGGATAACTAGATTAAATGGAATGGACAGTTCTCAAATGCCCATCTGGTCGGATGGTGATATAAATGAGTGTGCGAAGCTTATTAAACAAAATGAAGAAAACTTCACAACATTTCTCACAGAATTAGTAGAAACTGACCTAGATACCTTAATAACATACAAAAATAGTAAAGGCCAAGAGTTTAAAACGTCTATACGAGATGTTTTAACTCATGTAGCACTTCATGGTCAGTATCATCGAGGACAAATTAACTTACAACTTCGAACAGAGGGTATTGAGCCGGTTAGCACTGATTATATTTTATTTGTAAGATAGATTTATCAATTTAAGTCATCGAATAAAATATATAATTCATAAAATAGGTTGTGATAACATTTGAATTATTTGGAGTATTTAAGGTCAAACCATGAAATCGTTCAGAGTGAAATAGAAGATTGTCTAGCCAAGTATTTGTCTCAGCCCGTTGGGTCTGGTTACATTGATATAATTACTCACTTTAAGTTAATCGAAAATTTAATATTAGAACTTACGACTATCGGTATAATTATTGATGGTGTAACTTGGTGGTGTCATTGTTCCGAAGAAAATAAGAGACTTTATGGTTGTCCTCATGGAATGGGAGGACCCCAAAGTGTTTTCTATGAAGGTTGGTATAGTGAGATGGGGATTGATTATGAAAGTGCTGAAATTCCCCAAGCTATATACGATAAATTAGAAAAAGGTAAAGTTAGCAGTGATGATATCAAAGCAATGAATGATATCATAAAGGATTATATCGATGAATTTTCGAAGGATGAACGTTTTAGTAAATGTTTTACACCTGCGGTATGGCTACATGTTCCAAAAGAATGGAATAGAATAAAATACTTGAAAAGAAACATTTAACTAACTGGGAACGCTAGTTGAAAGATACACACTAATGAGCAGGTGCTACCGCAGCTTGCTCCGTTCATTGATTTAGCGGGTAGGATAACTTAATTAACTCGCGAATACTTCAAATAAGGAGGATATATTAGATATGTTAATGATAACTATTCAAAGCTATATATAAGTTTGAATAAAGTGGGTGATGAGTGGATGATTAATGGATATAGTTCGAATTTCAGGTATCGATTGCCGTAACGAAGCTATTGAAAGGTCTGCCATCTGGCAGACCTTTTTTCATCTAACAGGAGGTTATACTTGAAATAATTGGGTATTTATGGTTTACTTTATAGGAACGTTTGTTCTTATTTTGTTGAGAGGGGACATCGATATGAATAGTCACATTTTAGAGAGAATTCAAGAGCGTATGGCCCACTTTTGTGTTCCAGGTGTTAGTTTAACAATATTTCAAGATAAACAGCTTGAATGCTCCATCAACCTTGGGTTCGAAGAGACGGGTAAACCACGCAAAGTGAATTCGGACAGTATATTTCATGCGTGCTCAATGAGTAAAATGGTCACTGCTATCGGTGTACTTAAATTAGCTGAAGAAGGACTTTTAGATTTGCATGAAGATGCGAACGTTTATTTGAAATCTTGGCACATTCCTGAAAACCAATACACGAATGCTAAGAAAGTAACGATAAGCAGCTTGTTAGCTCATCAGGCGGGTTTTATTGACCCTGATGGCAGTTTTGACGTATACCAGAAGCATTCTCCTTATCCCACCCCCAAAGAGTTATTATTAGGGAAAACGAAATATAATTCAGAATCTGTAATAGTCAAATATGTACCAGACAGTGAATTTCACTATTCTGATACTGGCTACACGATTTTAGAACTTATCATTGAAGATGTAATGGGTGAGTCTTTCAGCTCTGCCATTGATAAGCTTGTATTTTCCCCATTAGGTTTACAGAACACATTTTTCTGGAATGGACTTTCGAAACCTCGAAATACTGATGAAGCTAGATTAACAGCTGGACACGATAAGCATGGAAATCTGGTTGACGGAACACGAGTACATTATCCTAATCTGTCTGGTGCTGGCTTGTGGACAACACCTACCGAGATGGCTACAATAGCAAATGAAGTTATTAAATCTTGGGATGGGGATTCTACAACAATTTTATCATCAGCGACAGCCCGAAAGATGCTAACAGGTTACGGCTGCGCTCCATATGTTGGATTAGGAGTATTTCTCTCTCAAGCAAATGGAGAACCATACATACTATCAAAAGGATGGGGTATCGGCTATCAGAGCATGCTAGTCTCTTATCCACGTCTAAAATGTGGAGTAGTTGTAATGACAAATTCAGAACCGGGTAAGCCACAGGAGGATGCTTTAATTGGTGAGGTTATACGAATCGTTTCTAAAATATTTGATTGGCCAGGAATGTAAATAGGGTGAACGTAGAGATTGTGTGAAAATCTTAATAATTTACCCAATTATGGTATTATAGGTGTTGGAAATTTGTCTAAACAAAAAAATAATGCTTGGAGTGTACACATATGCCAAATATTGAAACGCAGGCTATTTTTTATCCTAATTTAGCAAATTCAAAGGCTTATCGAATACCATCAATGATTACAACAAACAAAGGAACAGTGATCGCAGGGATCGACGCGAGAATTGTGGATCAGACAGACAATCCTAACCAGATCGATATTACCATTAGACGAAGTGAAGATCATGGGAAAACGTGGGGGGACGTTCAAAAGCTTGTTTCTTTTGCTGGTGAAGGTTTAGATGGTGCAGCAGCTATTGATTCTTCCCTTTTGCAAGATGAAGAAACAGGAACTATCTTTATGCTTTATATGCATACGCCAGGTGGAATAGGTCTTTGGGCAAGTGATCCTGGTATTGGTTTTGATTTAGATGGCCGCAGGAAGCTGTACGATCAAAAAGGTAAGATTTATCTGCTTGGCGGTTATGGAATAGTTACGGATTCTGAAGGAAACGAGACAAATTATAGCGTCGATGAAAAAGGGTATGTATGCAAGGATGGAAAAGCTCAAGGGAATATCTATTTCAAAAAGGGCATCGATCCAAACGAAAGCTTGCTAGAAGCTAGAACGTCATTTTTACAAATGATCAGTAGTGAAGATGATGGACTTACTTGGTCCAAGCCCAGAGAATTAAACGTAATGGTTAAAGAGGAATGGATGCGCTTTATTGGATCCGGACCTGGCTGTGGAATTCAATTAAAGCATGGTGATAAAGCAGGCCGCTTAGTTTTCCCGATCTATTTTTCGAATGAAGCGGGTCATTTATCCTGTTCATGTATGTACAGCGACGATCACGGGGATAGTTGGCAGCGTGGTGAGTCTCCGAATGATGGAAGAGAATTAGACGGCGAGGTTTTATCTGCGAAGACTATTTCTGAWGGGAAGCAGTACCTGACAGAATCACAAGTTATTGAATTACCGACGGGTGAACTAAAATATTATTTGAGAAACCACTACGGACTGCAAAGAACAGCTGTCACATCTAGTAAGAATGGCGGAGAAACATGGGGAGAAGTGACATTTGATATGACACTCGTAGATCCGATCTGTCAATCAAGTATCGTTCTGTATCCTGATCAGGGGGATGGGAAGGTACGCTTGCTATTTTCCAATCCGGCTGATGAAAAAACGAGGGTAAAAGGGACTGTACGCTTAAGTGAAGACGGTGGAGAAACTTGGGTCTATAGTAAAGTGATAGAAGAGGGATATTATGGTTACTCATGCTTAACTGTCTTGAAAAATGGAGAAATCGGTGTTCTTTACGAACGCGTGTATGATTATTCGGATTGGAACAATATGGACATACAGTTCGGCACATTTACATTGGATTGGTTGAAATCTTGATAGCAAACTAAAAAACTGTATGAATGCCATGCAGTTTTTTGTTGTTCGCCTAGCATGGGGCGCAGTCTTTAGAGTTAAAGATACGAATAGTGAAGAAAGTATCGGGGGGATTTGTATTAGGATACATATTATTGGCGGTGCAGGAAGTGGGAAGTCCTATATCTCAAAATTACTAAGTAATAAGCTCGATATTACCCATTATGATTTAGATGATATTTTTTGGGACAATAATGTGGATGAGTATGGAGTGAAAGCACCAGAGGAACAGAGAGATCAAAAGCTCAGAGAAATTGTTAATCAGGCTTCATGGATCATTGAAGGCGTGTATAGAGGTTGGATAGAGCCAAGTTTTGTAGTTGCGGATAAGATTATTGTTCTTATGCCTCCCTTGTCAGTTCAAGAAGAAAGAATATGGATGAGATACGAAGAACGTAGATCTGGAGCCGTCCCAAGTAAAAAGCGAGAGACTCTTGAGGGTATTAAAAACCTCTTAGAGTGGAATGAAAATTATAACCTTAAATCACTTCCTCATTTTATTTCAAATTGTAGATATACAGAAAAAATAATAACGGTAGACAATAATATGGACCTACTTGATATCTTTTAATTACTAAAGGTGAGGTTGGTACAACGATTCGTAAAGGTGATTTGATTTTCGAAAGAATTGAAAGCGATAGCCGTTCATTTCCTGAACAAGTAGATGCTATATTAGCTAATACTTCACAAACGCATCTCATTAAGAATAGCGAAGTGAGAATACCTGCGCACCTGCGCATACAACATGGACGATCTCTACTATTAAACCTTGGACGGCAAAAGAATATTATACTAACTTTACATCTGGGGAAGTTATAATGTCAGATCAAGTAGCACTCACATTTACTAAAGGGTAGCAGGTTATCAGGCAGGCTAGTTGTTATAAATTGTGAAATTCCATATAATAAAAATGTTAACATAATAATGAACGTTTCGATGGTAAATGAAATATATACAAAATTAAAAGGAATGGTGAATAACAGATGATTAATAAAGTCGGTCAAATTATGTTATACGTCAATGACCAAGATGAGTCATTGAAATTTTGGACAGAAAAAGCAGGGTTTAACGTCGTTGCAGATGAAAAAAACGAACACATGAGATGGATTGAAATTGCTCCAACAAACGAAGCACAAACGAGTATTGTGCTCCACAATAAGGAAGTAATTTCTAAAATGCAGCCTGGATTAAATCTCAATACACCTTCGTTATTGTTTTTCTCGGAAGATCTCGATAGCTTATATAAAGAATATGTGGACAAAAATATTACAGTCGGAGAACTTGTAAATATGCCTTCTAGAAGAGTATTCAACTTTGCTGATAATGAAGGAAATTACTTTGCGGTTATGGAAAAAAGTAAAGTAAATGGGTAACGAAAGTAGAATAATTCAGTTCGAAGAGCAGGCGCTGCTGTAGCCTGCTCTTTTTTGATGGCGATCGGTTGTCGTTTTGACTTCGCCCATGAAGATGAGCTTTTGCAAGCAGATGCCATCATTGATGACTTACGTGAATTATTAAAGCTTTTAAAGTTATGACTGGTACTACATTCTATTCTGATAGGCCTGGTGTAAAGGAGTTTGATCAATGATTGAACATATAACAAAGGAATTAGAATTAAGGTATGATTGTCGATTGGTTCGACTCACAGGTGGATATACCAATATTGTTTTTTTAATGGAGGGAACTAGTCCTTTACTTGTAGCGAAGGTAACACGTTTAATCGATCCTGATACATGGAATGAGATAAGTTGTTTGAATTTCCTAAAAAAGTCTGGTATCACTCCTATGATTCATGACGTACTGGAAATCTCCAATATGAGCATAATCTTGATGGATTATAGAAATGGGGTAAATGGTCAGTCCATTCTTGACTCAGCAGATTTAGAACCTGCACAAATATTATACAAGAATCTTGGTCGCATGCTTGCTTTGCAAATACATACAAAGTCATTAAATGATAGCCAGCATGGGATACGTAAGAGCAACATTGCAATGCTGAAATCAAAGTTAGAAGCGGAATTCGTACCGGAAAATTTAATAAGGCAATCAAGTATTGTCCTATCAACTGTGGAAGATAATGAACAGAATTGGGTTTTAACGCACGGTGATTACGGTGCACACAATATTTTGTTGGATACAGAAAATGAAGGTACTGTCCTAGATTGGGAGTGGTCTGAGTGGGGAAATGCAGAGGTTCAAACAGAATGGGTAAGACGGTTAGAATGGACACTTCATATTGATTTTTCCGACGTAGTAACCTAAATCACTTTGCTTGTTGTTATTTGATTTGTATGTAAGAAACTCTTATAAAGGTAAGGTAAGAGCCAAAATCCATCGACTACAAAGATAGACAAAGTAGTCGATGAGGAATATGCCCCCGATTTGAAATCGGCCATGGACTTAAAGGAACAGCGACAATATAAAAGTCCAGATACAAACAAATGCTAGAAATGCTAAGCTGTATTTTAAAGTCATCTTGGTTAATTCAGATTCTTTCCCTGTTTCACCAACTGCAGCTGTTGCAATGGCAATCGATTGTGGAGAAATAAGTTTCGCCATCACTCCCCCAACAGTGTTAGCAGAGACTAATAAGGTTGGATTTGTTCCAATAATGTTAGCCGCTGTAGCTTGTATTGGTGTAAACAAGGTATTGTTATTTACGACTGATCCGGTCATGAAGACCCCAACCCATCCTAATATAGGTGCTAAGAGAGGGAAGATACTTCCTGTTGCAGCAACGGCTTCACCTAATGCATTCGTTAGTCCTGCATAAGTCATCAATTTAGCCATACCGAGAATTGCGCAGATCATAACAATTGGAATCCAAAATTCTTTAATTGTTTTTTTGAAGAGCTCGAACGCTTTTGTGAAACCTATAGATTCTGTTGTTAAAATCGTTGTTATGCCTGCCAGCAATATAGCTGTACCTGTGGAACTTATTAAATCAAGGCTTGAACTTAATGTCGATCCAGGTAATCCGAACGTTAATTTAGTAAAAGCAAGCACCCCGTCAGGTTTAAACAAATTTTTAAATACAGGTAAACTCCAAATTAAAACGAATAAGCTCAATAAATAAAATGGAGACCAAGCCTTTATTATGTCACTAACGGTATGTTTTTCAACCTTAACATCTTGGTCGTTGAGTAAGAAAATATGTTTTGGCTTCCATTTCTTTAAGAATAAAGCTAAAATGCCCATAGCTAATAATGAAGGGATAATATCAGCTAATTCGGGTCCTAAAAAGATTGTAAAAGCAGCTTGAGATACAGTATAGGTAGTAGATACAACTAAAATAGCTGGAAGTACTTCCTTTATCCCTTTGAAGCCGTTAACTAAAAATATAAGTAAAAATGGAATCACGAAATTAGTAAGGGGTAACGTGAGTGATGACATCATGGATACATCCATGGAAGTTACATTACCTTCCAAATTCAATGTTCCTATGATTCCAATAGGAATCCCAATTGCACCAAACGCTCCAGAAGCACCATTTGCGATGAGACAGAGCATAGCTGCTTGTAAAGGTCTGAAACCTAATGAGACCAATAGAACGGAACAGATGGCGATGGGAACACCAAATCCTGCGGCACCTTCAAGAAAGGCATTAAAACAAAAGCCTATAAGTAAAAGTTGAAGCCGCTGATCTTGTGAAATACCCGCAATGCTTGCACGTAATACGTCAAATTTCCCTGATTCAACAGAGATTTTATATAGCCAAACAGCCATGACGATAATATAACCAATGGGCCATATGGCTTGAATGGTACCTTGCATAACACTTCCAAGGGAGTTGCCAATTGGTAACTTAAATATAAACAAAGCAATCAAAAAGGTAACAATCAAGTTTAATAAGGCTGCATAAATACCCTTCATCTTAAATACAGTCAGACATAAAAGAAATAAAATAATCGGAATAGATGCTACCACGGAGGAGATGAGCAGATTATTAAATGGATTAAAACTTTCTACTAACATAGGCTTACTCCTTTGTACGATTTAGAATTTTCTTGCCTATAATCAAACTACGTCCAAAATGTAGCTTGAATATCTTTTAAAACTTTAACGGAATTTGCCAACTTTTCTTTTTCATCTTCATTTAATGAAAGCTCAATTATATTTTTTCGGCCTGCACGATGGATAATCGTAGGAACTCCGATATAAACATCATAGTGACCAAACTCTCCTTCTAATAGTGATCCAACGGGCAATACCGCTTCTTCATTATGTAAGATTGCCTTCGTTATTCTAGCCAATCCCATAGCTATTCCATAATAAGTAGCACCTTTTGACTCAATAATTTGATAAGCTGCATCGCGAACTTGTACAAAAATATCTTCTTTTCCATCATCTGTTAAATCAGGTGCGAGCAGCTTTCCTGAAATATTTGCTGTACTCCATACGGCAAGTTCTGAATCACCATGCTCACCAATGATATAAGCATGAACACTTGATGGTGCAACATCATATTTTTCGCCCAATAAATAACGGAATCTTGCAGTGTCTAAAATTGTACCTGAACCAATAACTCTCTCTTTAGGTAGACCAGAGAATTTCCAAGTTGCGTATGCTAAAATATCTACTGGATTTGTGGCCACCAAAAATATGCCGTTAAATCCAGAGTCCATAATATTTTTTACAATTGATTTAAATATGTTTAGGTTTTTGCTTACAAGGTCAAGTCTTGTTTCTCCAGGCTTTTGCGCTGCTCCGGCACATATCACAACGATTGCCGCATCTTTGCAATCTGCGTAAGTACCGCTTGTAATTTTTATTGGAGAAGGTGCATAAACCAATCCGTGATTTAAGTCCATTACTTCACCATTTGATTTTTCTATATCTAAATCTACAAGTACTAATTCATTACAGATCCCCTGATTCACCAAAGCGTACGCATAGCTAGATCCTACTGCACCAGTTCCAATTAGAACCACTTTATCACCAGTTGTTAAATTCATCATTATTACCTCCAGTTAAATTATTTATATGGATAAAAAATACCTGTATTTCATCTAATTAATTGAATCCTGTCTGATGATGAACGTATTATGTCATCATTTTATTGGTAATATTCTTGTGGTGCAGAAAACGTTCTGAGCCGTATCTCTAGCATAGATTATAAGCAATAAAACTGATATTAACAGTTGACGTTAATTTATTTGACATGATGATAGCATATTTTTTATGATTTAACAATGAATTTATAGGGTTTATGAATGATTAAGACTTGATCATATGGTCATTTCTTACATATTAATTAATATAACGTATAAATTACAACCCATTTAAAGGTAATGTATCTTCCAGTAAAATAGGAGAAAGATATTGGGCTAATCTGCGTATGGGGAACTAGATAAATTTGGATTATATTATATTTGTAAGATAGATGTAGTGCTGCTGCTTCTATCGGATTGCAGGAACCCCATAAAATTTGTCGATCACACTTTTAGTTTCAGCTCGTCTGAACGGGAATATAAGTAGTGGTAAATCGCAAAAAAACTCGTCCAGTGCATAGTGAGCATAGGACGAGTTCTTTATGATTTTGACGCCAATACCTAACGATTTACTGTCTCGCCGCTGAATATTTTAAGATTCATGGGTGCCGCCATGAAAGTTGGGGCTTTCTGGATAAACGCTGTAAAATGAGCACTTGTATTATGTGAAGCAGTTGAGCCTCACCGCACTAACTGGCAGAATTGTTGAATAATTAATGTGATACAATACGGGTAATAGAAGCTAGATTGAATTAGGAGAGGTTACATATGAACATAACGATCAGAAAAGAACAATTTGATGATTATAAAATTACCGAAAGAGTGGTAGAGAGTGCATTTGCTGATATGGAGATCAGCGATAAAACAGAACATGAATTGGTGTCTCGTGTTAGAAAATCTGACGTATTCATTCCCGAACTATCTTTAGTAGCCATTAATAAAGAAAATAATGAAATCGTAGGACATGTTCTTTTATCTAAAATAAAAATTATTAATGACAACCAAAGAGTAGAATCTCTTGCTCTAGCTCCTGTTTCGGTCTTACCAGATTACCAAAATCAAGGGATCGGAAAGTTGTTGATTCTTGAAGCTGCACTTGAATTGCATGTAGGAACGCTTGCTAATGCTTCAGGAGTTGTTGAATATCCAAGCGTTTTTTTCGAATAAACTCCATAAATAGATCGTGAATCTAGTGATACCTATTAGGACAAGAGATTAACCCCACAAGAAAAAATGAAGGGGGAAGGGGGGATGTACTTGGGGAACGAAATTGTTTACAAGGTTACAGCTTATATCACACGAATCCACAATGAAAAACATCAGTTGCTAGTTTTTGAGGAAAAAGGATTTGAAGATCTCGGACTTCAAGTGCCTGGTGGAACTGTTGAAAAAGATGAAGAGTTGATAATAGCTCTTCAGAGAGAGGTTAAGGAAGAGACTAGTATTACCAACGTATTAAACATTAAATTACTTGGTGAATATTCTTACTACTCAGAGAAACTTATGAATAATGTAAAACGCTATTATTATCAAATGGAAGCTAAGTGTCCAGACCATTTCACCCATATCGTACAAAGTAATGATGAAGATAATGGTTGGATCTATAATTACTACTGGGTGGATTTGAATGAAAAGCCGACGCTTCTTGGCTATTTGGGTGTTCATTTGGATGAAATTAGACACGATAGGCAGTAGGTCCAAGGGTGATCGGCTGGTGCGGCACAAGGAGTAATTTGAAGCGGGATCAATTGACCGATGTTAAACATATGGTAAGCGACGATTTTTTGCCTGTTGTTTCTCATAAATGTTGCTGGAGGTATACCTGATATCTGTTTAAACTTACGTCGAAAATACGCATCATCCTGATAACCTACATGCCGGGCGATATCCTGGAGACGATATTCTCCTCGCGTCCTCATAAGCTTTTGCGCTTGGTTAATCCGGAAGACTGCCAAATACTCGATAGCGCTGCAACCATACCTTTTCTTAAATAAACGCATGAAATGACGAGAGCTGATTCCCGCTATCTTGGCTAAATGTTCTATCGTTAGTTCTTGTTGATAATGCTGCTCTATATAGGCTTTCACATATTCGAGTGCTGTTTCCAAATCATTTCCCTGTACGAGAAGAGCATCTTGCAAGACGGTATACAGAACTTCTTGAAAAAGAATTTGACTACGAAATCTTTTCAATCGGTCCTCGTTCTGTAAGTAATCACAAATGGTTTCGCACAAAGCGTTAACGGAAACCGGAGATGAGACGATAACTTCTCCTTTTACCGGGACCCGACTGTCTCGCTTGACGATCTGCATAGGATTATCAGACGATCCGACATCCCCAATAACATCAAATCGCAGATGATAAAACCCACGTTCATCAAATGAGTATGCTGAGGCTTCGACAAGTTGACCGGGTGTACAAATATAAACACTGCCTTCTCGTAACTCTATGAATTGCCCATCAACTGTCAGCCAACCTTGCCCGCTTGCTGCGACAAAAAGCATATGCGATTCGATGAACTGAAGCCTTAATTCCCATTCATTTGGATTGTTCTTGATATGTCTGATCTCCCGAAGCTTAAACCACATGTCCTCGAGTGAATTATATTTGGTATTTTCAATGTTGTTATCCAAATCAATCATGTAAAATCACCGTCCTTGTACTAAGGAACATTCTAGCTTACAATCGTTCACATCGCAATTGATTAGAAATGAGTAGGGGGAAAGCGGGGATTATTGATTAGTTTCTAGTGAGCCAACGGGTAATGGTAGTGGAGGAGCTAGCGGCAGCTCCTCTTTTTAAGTTAATGGGCAGATAACAGCTTCATGAACTTATAAATTATATCGTCGCGCGGCGCAGCAGAAGGTAAGACCCCACAGCGAATAATACGATGAAAGGAAGCATCCACAGGGCATAGTCAAAAGCTGATTGTTCGCCCATCCAATGAAAGATAGAAGGATACCAATTTAGATAGTTAGCTAGGAATCCCAGAACTGTAGACACCATTAGCATAAAGCCTGCAACGATGAACATGCCATTACGTCCTGTACGCTTGTGTATTGCAGCGATCACAATTCCCAAATAAGACATGAACAACAAGATGACAAGAGACACTATGAATTGATTGATGAGAGGACCATCACTGAGATATGGCGGATTAAAGAAATACAAATCGCTCCACCAGGACCCCGTCCATCCTTCTATGAGACCGAGAAGAAAGAGTATAATGGCTGATCCGACGCTTGTTAGAATAATCATAGCCGAGGTTCCCAGATAGTAATCTGTTCTGCTTATACTCATGCCAAGTGCGTATGGAAATGTCTGTGCGAGCGTAATAATTCCCGCTACTAATATATATAAGTAGATCGAGGATAGACCACCTGTTTTGAGGGGTTCATCCATAAAAAAGCTGATAACAAAATTGACTGTAAAGCTCGAAAGCATGACCAGCCAAGGGACGATAAACCACGACCAAATATCCTTGCTGTGCATTCTCATGACACTTGCGACTCGGTTCATTAGACTTCAGCCGCCTTTCTTTGTGTTTTTCCATTTGTCAGATAAATAATGAGCTGCTGTAGAGATACAGAGGTTAGCTCAAGTCCGAAGGCTTCTGCCTGTTTGCGTTCAATGGTATTCCAATGGCCCATTACGGTTGCTGAGACGAGGTTGCCAAAAGGCTCATGATGGATGACCTCCTTGTCTGCGGTGAAGGATTCAACAGCAGCTTTTGGTCCCATCAAGGTAAACGCCCGGTCTCGAAGTGCCTCAGCATCCTCATCGATGATTAAGGCTCCGTTATCTATCACGATCACATGCTCGAGGAGACGGCTTACTTCATCGATGAGGTGCGTGGAAAGAATGATTGTCCGTGGATGCAGTGAATAATCCTCAATCAGCCGATCGTAAAACAAGCTGCGCGCTACCGCATCAAGTCCTAGGTAGGGCTCATCGAATATCGTGAGCGGCGCTCGGCTCGCAAGACCAACAATAATTCCTACAGAGGAGAGCATTCCTCTGGAAAGCTTCTTCATTCTCCGTTTAAGCGGGAGTCGAAACTCCTCTGCAAGCGAGAGTGCATAATCGTGATCCCAGTTGGGAAAAAATGAAGCGGAAATTTTCAACACATCGATAATACGATAAACATCAGGATATTTCTGGCTCTCCTTGATAAAACAAATCTGACTGAGTACGCGGTTATTCTCGTAGGGATTTTCCCCGAATACGCGAAGCTCTCCGCTTGTAGCGAACAGTTGGGCGGTGATCATATGCATAATCGTCGTTTTCCCTGCCCCGTTGCGGCCTAACAAACCGTAGATTTTCCCTTCTTCAATGGAAAAACTGATATCATTAATTGCTTTCACATCGCCATACGTCTTCATCAGCCTGTTCAATTCGACTATCTTACCCATCATGCATTGTCCCCTCTCCGGATCATATCCGTTAACTGTTCGGCCGAGATGCCAAGCTTCTTCGCTTCTCGAACCATCGTTACCACAAACTCTTCGAAAAATTGTTCCTTCCGCTTCTCAATCACTTTTGCACGAGCACCCTCAGACACAAACATGCCAATCCCTCGCTTTTTGTACAAAATTCCATCGTCAACAAGCATATTCACACCCTTTGCAGCAGTTGCCGGATTTATTTTGTAAAAGGCTGCAAACTGGTTCGTTGAAAGTACCTGCGATTCTTCGGGTATTACGCCCTCAATAATGTCATCTTCAATCCGTTCTGCAATCTGAACAAATATCGGCCGGCTGTCGTCAATCAAAAATGCCATTTCTTCATCACCACCAAACTGGTTAACTACTCATGTAACTAACCATACAACCAACAAATGAAGTTGTCAATTTATTTTTATAAAAATAGGCTTTTATAACTCTTTGTTATTGTTGGATAAGGCTCCACGACAACATGATAGTACAATACCGAAAGGCATTTCTACGCTCTGTTAACAGGCAATGGATCAAGAAGTTTTAGTACAATTATTACCGGAATATAGTAAGATTGAATGGGTAGTTGAAGCTATTTTCATTTACTGTAATATTCTTATTAGTAACTAGATATTAATCAAAGGCTGTGATAAATCGTGACAACAACACTTCCAGACAAATGGCATTCGACCAATCTTTTATTTAACAAGCTAGAAGCAAATGAAATTATTAAGGTACAGCAATTGTTTTCTGACAGTCAGTATATGAACCAATGGGATGGGCATACATATGATCCTCAATATATTGAACGATGTTATTATTCTGGGGATTTACCACTCGAGGGGAAAAAAGAAAACTTTTGTATTTATACAATCAAGAGTACGGAAATCAATGAGCTATTAGGTTTTATAAGTTTGTATCATGGATATCCAACCTATGATTCTGCCTATATATCGTTCATGTACATCGATAAAAATAAGCAAGGAAACGGTTACGGACAAGAAGCAGAAGCTCAATTAAGCAAAGAACTTTTTAAACTCGGATTTAAATATATTAGGGCGAATATTGCAATTAAGAACTGGCCAGCTATTAGGTTTTGGACGAAAGCAGGATTTACTGAGATCAGTGGAGTATTCGGGGATAAGATTCATTCAGAAACCACTTATGCGGATATTGAATTAATCAAGACGATTTAATTGGGACAACCACTAGTGGGGGGATGGAAATGGACTTTGAATTTCTGGATTTTGACTCTATAGATGGTGAAGATATAGATTTGGTTATTGAAAAGAAAGCTCCAGCAGAGGACGAAAAGGGTTTCGTCCCAGCGTATAAATACAATATCATCTTACACGGTTCATCAGAAAACGTGGGAAAGATTGATGTTCGAATTGGCAATAATCAGAGCCTATATTTTGGTGGACACATCGGTTACTCAATTCTTGAACGATTTAGAGGGAATCATTTTGCTGCAAAGGCCTGTATTCTAATTAAGCAAGTAGCAGTAGCGCATGGTATGGATAAATTAATCATTACTTGTAATCCGGATAATCTTCCATCAAGAAAAACTTGTGAATATATTGGTGCAAACCTAATTGAAATCATTGACCTACCACCACATAATGACATGTATCAAGAAGGTGAACGGCAAAAATGCATATATGAATGGGGATTGACGACTGGAGTGAGTCGATGATGAAACAATTAAAAAGCAAGGCTATTGTTATAACGATTCTAATTGCTTGCTGTATTCCATTTATATTATTTTGGTTTTTGTATCAACTCCTTAGTTCACCAATGGTACCGTGATGAGTTTAGACCAACTAAGTCTGTTATTCATGAATTAGTGAAAAGTAGATAGACTACATAACCATCGGTGAATCTAGAGGATAGCGATCTAACGGACGCGCAAGGAGGAGAGAAAATGGAAATTAGAAAGTTTCATGCTTCGGATATTAGCCAGATTGTCTCATTGTTTTATGAAACGGTGCATTCTATAAATAAACAGGATTATTCGCAAGAGCAGCTTGATGCTTGGGCTCCTAAAGATGAAGAGATGTTAAAACTGAAAGCATGGAAAGAATCTTTGGGTCTTAATATTACTTTTATTGCTGAAACCAACGGTAAAATCGTCGGTTTTTCTGATATGACTGAAGAGGGCTACTTAGATAGAATTTACACTCACAAAGATCATCAGAGAAGAGGAATAGCTACAGCATTGGTGAACATTCTTGAAGCAGAGGCAAGAAATCTAGGCTTGATTGAAATGGGTACAGAATCAAGTATCACGGCTAAGTCATTTTTTGAACATCATGGTTACCGAATATCGGAATCACAGATAGTGGAACGTAGGGGCGTTAGATTAGTTAATTACAAGATGATTAAACAATTATAACGCGCAGTTCGAAAAGAAATAATCAGGCTGAAGTGAATGAATCACAATGGCTGGGAGGTTTGTAAATGGAATTACTGAAGTTTATAGATACAAACATAAGTAAGTCGATTGCTGAGCTTCTAAGCAAGCGGGATCACAGAACATTGATGCTCTGGGCTACTGACTGCGCCGAACATGTACTCTCTTATTTCGAGGAGAAGTACCCGGAAGACAAGCGACCACGTGAAGCTATTGAAGCGGGGCGTGCCTGGTTGCGCGGTGAAATAGCGATGAGTGAAGCTCGGACAGCAGCATTTGCAGCACATGCTGCTGCTCGTGAAACCAATCAAGCCGCAGCTTGCGTCGCCGCTCGTGCCGCTGGTCACGCTGCAGCAACCGCCCATGTTGCTGGTCATGCTGTTCACGCTGCTACTTATGCTGCCAAAGCTGCTGCTTTCACTGTTAACCCGATTGATTCCGCGACTAATACAGCCAAGGAGCGTGATTGGCAATTTCAACGCTTGATCGATTTGGAGGACAGTAACTAGCAGACTGACGTACAGTGAGCTGGTCTACTGTATGAATAGAATCTGAGAATGGAAAAGTTATTATGATAACTTCTTTTTTCTTAGTTAACAAATAAAGGAGGAAAGGATATAGATGGGGAATGTTCGATTAGCGACGTTAGATGATGTCGATGAACTTGTTCAAATGCGCTGGGACTTCTCAGAAGAAGACTATGGCGATAGTACAGTGAGCTTTGAGGATTTTCACCAGATTTGTAGTGAATTTTTGAGAACAACAATTAATAGTGGGGATTGGTTCATTTGGGTCGCAGAAGTTGATAATAAAATAGTCTCTCATATGTATTTGCAATTAATACATAAGGTACCGAGACCTAGGAAATTTCCAGATCCTTATTACGGATATGTGACCAATGTCTATACTCGTCCTGCTTTTAGGAGTCAAGAAATCGGTAGCAAGATTCATATAGCTATGGAGAATTGGTCAAAAGAAAACAATGTCGAGTTTCTTATTCTCTGGCCAAGTAGTGATAGTGTGCAGTTTTATTCAAAAAATGGCTTTTCTCGAAGTGAAGAGGCTATGGAAAAGCATTGGTGACTGTGGTACAGATAGAACATTGTTACCAAGTAAAACAAGGTTTCTGAGAAAAACGGCATTTTATAAGGGGAGAAACGGATGAACTTCAAAGCATATGAAAAAGAACTTCCGGATATCTACATCTTAATCTATAATGCAGAACGAGCAATGGATTTTGACCATGTTATTGCATTAGGTCACTTGCAGGAGATCGGTCGGTTGATCGTAAAAAAGATCCTCAAGAATGAACAACAGGAATGTGAACAAGCGGACTCTCTATTAAATCTTCAAGCATTAATGAACATAGAAATTTTGCCGGAATATTTGGTAACTACTTTAAAACAACTTGAGTATCTCGATACAAGAGAAAGCGATATGCTTATTGATTTAAGTCAAGTGAAGAAACTATTATTCAGTATTCATGATTTATCTTTCTGGTATTTTAAAACCTACATCGATGACCAATTTAGTCCTCCTCCTGTGCTTATTAGCCCCCAACATACAACCTTAAGTATCAAATCCAATCACGCAAATCATACAACTGAATTAAAAATGGACGTTCATATCGACAATGAATTAGTCAAAGGAATCTGGGAAGACCGCAATGAAGGCGAGCACTACATAGAGTTTCAAGAAAATGAAAGTTATCAAGGACAAATGAGTAATGGGATGAGGTCTGGTAACGGTGTGTACCGTTGGATGGATGGTACTAAATATGCAGGCCAATGGCATAGGGATACCGAATATGGTTTTGGTGTTAAGGAGTACGCAAATGGTGACTGTTATCGAGGGGAATGGAAAGAAGGGCTATTCCATGGCAAGGGAACTTATTTATGGAACGATGGAACTAGGTTTGAAGGTAATTGGCAGGACAACCTGGAACATGGATATGGAATCAAAACCTATACGGATGGAAGTATACAAAAGGGCTTTTGGACGTTAGGCGAGCTAAACTTTATGAAGGATCAATTGGGAGAAGATACAGAAACTTTATAAAATACTTGATTAATACTCATTTTGGGCTAGTCAGCAGTAATGTTCATTATAATTATTTTATCCATTGCTCATGCAATATTTCCAAGTTACAGTAAATATAACCTATTAGAAAGTGAGTGATTATCGTGAGAAAAAACAAATCATCCGTTGGCAATAAAACTATTTTAGAGGAACGGAAGGGATAATCACATAGGTTATCTCTCCCGAATCGCAAATTACGGAGGGAAAACACACTTATGTCATTTAGCTATTATGGAGAACTATGTACGGAGGTTTATGACCTGACCAAGAGAGTAGGACATTCTTTTGGTGGGGATGTTGAATATTATCAAGACAAGCTTAAAGATTGCAAGGGGCGCATTCTCGAGGCGATGGTTGGTTCTGGTCGTGTAATTATCCCACTTCTGGAAGCTGGTCTTACTGTTGATGGGGTGGACTATTCAGCTGAAATGCTGGCTTCTTGCCGAAAACGCTGTGATGAACGTGGACTGGATACGAATTTATATCAAGCGGACTTGTTAGAGCTTGCCTTGCCACATAAATATGAGGCAATTATTATTGCTGGCGGATCATTTTTGTTAATTGAACAGCGTGAAGCTTCACTAAAGGTTCTCAATCGACTGTACGAACATCTCGAACCAGGTGGCCGTCTGATACTTGATCTATTTTTGCCTGAAAAGGACTTCGACAGCTCTCATCTCGGTAACTGGGGTGGCTCAGCAACTTATCACTTTCCTAATGGTGATATCATCACGATGGAAGGTAAATGCGTAGAGGCCGATATTTTCTTTCACCAGTATAGAGTGGACTATTTGAAGTATGAAAAGTGGCGTGATGGAAAGCTAATTCAAACTGAATTGCAACGTTTTGCACTACGGTGGTATGGGGTAGAAGAATTCAGGTACATTTTGCAAAGCATCGGGTTTACAGACATAACAGTTTGTGCTGATTTCGAAGATGGGAAACAACCTACTGACGGCAGTCAGAAATTTGTTTATCAGGCAATAAAAAAATAAAGCTTGTGTATCCAAGCCGGCGAGCCCCTTCATTTATTTAAAATGAAGGGGCTATCTTATAGCTTAGTGAACTTGAATAAAACCGCATAAAAACTAATAAAACTGAATAAGGCGGTTGAAAAAATGAATTAAACGGTATATAGTTGAATTATATCAGGTGGATAACAGATAATTCGGGAGGGAAAAGGCATGTCGGAGGAAGGTTTAGGGATGTTTGCGGAAGAACGTAGGGAGAAGATTCTTGAGTTACTGCACCAAGAAAATCGGGTATTAGTCAAAGACTTGGCGGAAAAGTTCCAAATCTCTATTGATTCGATTAGACGTGACCTTTCTATTATGGAGGAAAAAGGGTTACTCAAAAAAACTCACGGCGGCGCGATACCATCTATGAAAGTCCGGCAGTCCGCCCAACCTCCAGAAAAGCGATACGGTGAAGGATCATCGCAAGGGAATGCTATTGCTAAACTAGCTGTATCTTATATACGAGAGAATGACACCGTATTTATTGGCAGTGCCTCTATTTCTTACGTGTTATTGAATCATCTACCTGACCATATGCCGCTAACTATTGTAACCAATAGTATGCGGGTAGCAGACGTATTACGTGAACGGGAGTGGATAAGTACCTATTTAATTGGTGGACTTGTAAAACCTTCTGGTAATATTACAGATGTGCTTGCGAACGAATTGGTTCGTCAATTTAAGTTTGATATCAGTTTTGCTACTGGAGGCGGTATCTCTGAGGAGGGAATATTTGTCGCTACTCCAGAAGTAGCGGCTTTTGGTCGAGTGGTCTCTGCTGGATCCCGCCGCCGCATTGGAATTGCAACACACCATTCTCTTGGTAACGATGGGTTTGCGAAGGCTGGGCAGATTGAGGATTTAGACATATTAATTACAGACTGGGATGCTGACCCAGAAGCGATCGAACGGATCCGTGTACTTGGGGTTAAAGTGATTGTAGCGCAAATGGAAGATAGTGAACGAAAATAAATTTTATAAATCGCAATTATCATAAGGAAAAGGCAGCCGATAGTAGTGGCTGTCTTTTCTCGTTATGTAGGTAGTTTTCTTTAACAATAATAGTGAATATATGGTACATTTAAAATGAAATTCTACAAGGGGGGACGTTTATTCAACATGAAAAATCTCAAACTTGTTTTTCTGATATTTGTTTGCTTTGGATTATCAGCATGCTCAAACTCAAGCAATAATCATAAGCAACCCATCCATACAGGTAGTGATATCTTAAAAACGTTCGGTGATGAAGACTTAATTCGGATGCAGGAATTTGTAGATAGATTCAATAATAAAAAACATGATTACGTTCTAGCAATTCCGCCTTTTCTTGATGGGGGATACACGATCTACGATTTAATTTCAGATGGTAAAATGGTAACGATCAAAAGGGATAGTACGAGGGACATGTATGGAGGCAGTAAATCAACATTCACGTGTAAGGCGATGAAGATACAAGAAGAAGGAGATGAGCAGCAGCTCGTGCTAGGCAATTGTGAGGCGGAAGAAGGAAACGTCGCCGAGTTGGCGTTTTTTACTTTCAACGGCGATCTCACACGATAGTAAAATAATAAATCAACTATAAAGGAAAGTTGGTTAACACGATGGGGAGGAAATACAGATGAAAACTTATCAAATCGATATTATGGAAAGACAAGAGATCAAGTTGGTTGGTTTTTCACTAATTGAGAGTTTAAACAATGTTTTAGAATCGAAAATTGTAGTGGCGTTACGAGAGGACTTGGAGGAACGAAAGTTTGAAGTTGAAGACAGGGCAGGATCAGGTATTTATTTACTTCAAATTTATTCTCATGAGGGTGAATGGACTCATCATGTACCCTATCAACATGTTATTGCTTTTGAAGTGAATTCATTTGATAGAATCCCTAATGGGATGATAACGTACACAGTACCTCCTGGTCGTTTTGTTAAAATTGTACATAAAGGTCTTGAATCACAGATTGGAACCACGTATGAATTTATAAACAATAAGTATGGTGGTAGACCAATAGATATTGAATATTGGAACGATGTTCATTCATTAGAAAGTGAAGAGGGTCAAA
Organism: Paenibacillus sp. P4_A7; assembly: GCF_056402455.1. Classification (NCBI taxonomy): domain Bacteria; kingdom Bacillati; phylum Bacillota; class Bacilli; order Caryophanales; family Paenibacillaceae; genus Paenibacillus; species Paenibacillus sp. P4_A7. The sequence continues at coordinate 22,114 of NZ_JBFUHJ010000027.1, forward strand.
TTGATATTTATATACCTGCTAAATAATAGGATCCTTTATTTTGTGCAATTCAATAAATGAAGATAACGGATAACTATATAGCAATAACCATTAGGAAAAGGCAGCCAAAACTTTCGGCTGTCTTTTCCTCGCTATTATAGTGTGTTTTCATGGCTGAATAGTTAAATTTGAAATAGAAAAAAGTTAGCGTAGAATCACAAATAGAAGATGTAGGGGGGCTATGAAGTGAAGTACATTATTTTGACTGGAGCTTCGCGTGGGATAGGCGAAGCCCTTAGTAAAAATCTTTTATCACATGATCATCATTTGTTGTGTATCTCAAGGGAAAAGAATGATTTACTAATTGCTCTAGCTCAATCCGAAATGCATAAGTTGGATTATTTCCAATTTGATTTGAACAACGTACACGATATTGATGAATGTATGAGAGGAATTTTTGAGAAGATTGATACATCTAATGTTGAATCCTTATATTTAATCAATAATGCTGGAATTGTTTCTGATCAACTTATTGAGGAGATGGATCCAAGTTCAATAATTGAGCTGATGAACATCAATTTGGTTTCACCGATGATTTTAACTTCTACTTTCATTAAATACTCGGAACATATGAATGTTGAGAAAAGAATCTTAAATGTCTCATCCGGATCATCCTTCAATTTGTCTTCAGGTAGAAGCTGCTATTCCACATCAAAATCGGGTTTAGAAACATTTACAAAGAGCATTGGCATAGAAAATTCCAAAGTCAAAATCATGGCAGTTAGACCAGGTATGGTCCATACGGATATGCAATCTAACTTCACTTATATGAAAAATCTAAAGACTCCCGAATATGCCGCAAATAAAATAGTAGCTTTATTGATGGAGAAATTCGAACATGGAAAAGTAGTGAAAGCTTGGTAACAGAAGATTTTATTGAATTTATTTGGGCTCAACCTAAAAATTAGCGTTTGACGGAAAGTGAGACCAAGCGATTCCACTTTACCGTATTTTTCTCTTCTCTTGTCGTATGTGACTGTATTTTATACAATCAAAACCGTTTCAAAAACGTTTTAATTGTCCCAGACTGTATTTCATACAGGCTAATTGCATGATAAGTAGATAAAGAGCTTCTAACGACCGTTTTGATTGTATCATTTCCATTCAAACACAATGAAACATGGGGAATAAGCTATTTGAATGTACAATATCCATTCTAAATCATCCTCTAATGGAACTGGAGTCAATACTGCCCTTTTATAGTTTTTACGATGCTTTTAGCGCAGTTGTTTGGTGTAAAAATAGAGGGATTGAAAAAAAATAAGACATTCCTAGAGGAAAGTATATCTGTATTGCAGAAATCCGTAAGCTATTGAACTATTACTATTTTGCTAGGGAGGTGCTCTTTTGATTCAAGTGAATGTGGTTTCTGCTTTAATTTTCGATGATTCTAACAAAAAAATATTAATGGTTTTGAATCAAAACGAGAAATCATCGTATTGGAGTATTCCTGGTGGCGCGGTCGAAGCGGGTGAAACGTTAGAAGAAGCTGTAATACGCGAAACGAAAGAAGAGTCAGGATATGATATTGAAATTACCGGTATTTACTCGGTTAGGGAAGCTCTTTTTACAGAAAGGGGACACCATGCCGTACTATTTACTTTTTTAGCAAACATCGTAGGTGGAGAAATGAAAATCTCGGACCCTGATGAAGAAATAATAGAGGTTCAGTGGATGGATCTTGAAACGGCAAATGAATGTATGAACTATTTACCCATTAAATTAAAAATAAAAAATAGAGAAAATGTCGTATCAATTCCTTATCTTTTTCAGGGGACTGTTTAATAGAAAACAGAACGGAGGCAGCATATGAAAGAGCGTCACTTCACATATAACATTAGCAATGCTACTTTAGGTTATGAAACCGAGGTTGAGTGACTGAAGGTTCAAGCAACGATGGGATGGGATAAAGAATTTCGAAACTTAAAATGGTATGGATTGCAAAATGGAATGAGCGTGTTAGAACTCGGCAGTGGTCCTGGTTTTGTAACTGAGCAACTAGTTAAGAGTCTGGAGGATAGTGAAATTACAGCTCTGGAGATCGATTCAAAGCTATTGAACGAAGCTAAAAACAGGTTAGATCATATATCTCCATCCAGCTTGAAGTTTGTACATTCATCGGTGTATGACACCGGACTCCCTGAGGGCTCATATGATTTTGYCATAGCAAGGTTACTCTTTCTTCATTTACATAATCCGGAGGAAGCTGCTCGTGAAATCTATCGTGTACTAAAGCCTGGAGGAAAATTGGTTATCATTGATATTGATGATGGTATTTTTGGAGCGGTCCATCCAGACCTTAATTTGTTACCTTCTGTGTTACAGAAATTGGCGAACTATCAAGCTTCAAGAGGGGGCAATCGGTATATCGGGAGGAGTCTGCCAAGACTCTTAGCAAATACAGGTTATGTTGATTTAGATATCGATAATGTTATTCAGCATAAGAGTATTAACAATTCTCCAGAAGCCTATGCGATGATGAACTATGTAATGGCATGTGGAAAAAAACCTGATCACTTGAAAATAGAGACAATATAGCCTAGTAAAAATACTCTCAGAGGCAAGATTTTTAAAATAAAGAAGGGGAGCTCCTTAGACTTCCCTTGTTCAATTAAGCCATCTTTTAGTTGAACAAGAGCTTATCTACTATTTTTAAGGATTGAATATACATATGTATCGTATGCCTCTCCATTTTGATACATATAATCCTTCAAAACGCCTTCTTTTTGAAATCCAGCTTTGGTTAGCAATTTAATTGATGCTTCATTATCTATAAAAACAACTGCCCCTATGCGAGTAAGACCAAATTCATCAAATCCATATTGAATTACTTTAGATACAGCTTCGAAAGTATAGCACTTTCTCCAGTGTTCTGGATGTATTTCATAACCTATTTCTGCTCGTTTATGTTTGGGGGACCATACATTAAATCCAATAGTTCCAATTATCCCTTGATTTCCTTTTATTTCAATTCCCCAACGAATTCCTCTTTTCTCTTTGTAACTATTTGCAAAAAAATCAACAAATGCTTCTGCTTGTTCTATATGATCTAATGTTTCTTGTCCATAATATCGAGTCACATTTTCATTGGAAAAACAAGTGAATATGCCTTCAGCATCATTCTTTGAGATTTCTCTTAGTATCAATCTTTCTGTCTCTAATGTTGGAAACATTTTTTCTCTCCTCCCCATTTCTATAAATAGTAGCAACTTATTTAACAGACCTACCTTTTTAACTGAATATCGCTTTGTTACTCATTTGGAAAATTTTAATAGTCTGAGTTTATCATAGGTCGCATCCATTGAGAACAAGAGCGTGATATACTTCCATTAAATGGATTGGAGGAGTGTTTGTGAGAGTTGCTTGTTCTGCGGGTGGATTAATTGTAAAAGACAACAATGTGCTACTAGTAAAAATTACGTATGGTGCAAATAAGGATTATTGGATGTTGCCGGGCGGGTGTGTGGAAGACGGGGAAACTTTCGAAGAAGCAGCCATAAGAGAAGTAAAAGAAGAAACGGGGATTACAGCAAGACCTAAAAGACTTATTGGAGTTAGAACAGGATTAAAACAGCTTCATAATGAGATGGAGCATAGAATATATTTCATCTTTGAGATGGAAATGGTTTCAGGTGAACTAATTGCTGATGGTTCTGAAATTTCAGTAGTAGAGTATAGACCAATAGATGATGTACTTGCCGATTCCATGGTTGTAAGTTTAACGAAAGAATTTGTACGTTCCTATAAAAGTGTAGAGTCAAACTCCGGCTTATCCAAGGTGAAGACTGATATCCAAACGAACAATAAATACATTAATTATGATGCATATACGTTATCATAGAGGGAATTAAAAGGGAGTGGTTTTTAGATGAAGAGAAAGATAGGGTGTTTGCATGCCCACTACACCAACATCGAGTACATACAAAATGCTATTGCTTCAAATGATGTAGAACTAGTGCATTTTGTAGACCCTGGCCTAATGAACAGAATTGCTTCGGATGAGTCCTTTGATGTATCAAAAGCTAAAGCCAAGGTAAATGAGCAGATTGAATGGATAGCAAATACTAAAGTTGATGCCATTCTAATTACCTGTACGAACTACATTGCGATTCTTGATGAAGAGCAGCTAAAGACATTGGTTCCTATAATAAAAATAGACGAGCCATTCTTCCACCAAATTTGCAGTATAACAGAGCCACAAGTACTGCTATTCACAAATCCGGCAACTGTCGAAGGAACAATGAGAAGACTTAATGAATTTGCGATTATGCATAAACAAACAATAAATATTGAATTGCAAGTCGCACCGAATACATTCGAGCTAATCATGCAAGGAAAGAAAGAGCAGTATGTTAATGAGTTAACTAATTATATGAAGAATCTGCTTGTCACTCACCCAAACAAAATCGTTTCAGTTGCTCAATTATCTATGGTTGAAACTGCCGAGAAGGTAGAGCGTGAAATGAATGTGGAAATCGGGAATCCATTGCGAACATTGGTGTCTTATTTTGAACTAATAAAAAAGGAGTGATTAAAAAATGATACTAGAAAATAAGCAAGAAGTCCTGACTGTAATTAATTCGGATGTTACTAATTCTAGCTTTAATAATGTTCGGGCAGAGCAACTCACTATGAACGATGTGAATTTGACAGGAATGAATATCTCCGATGCTAATTTGAGTGAGCTTGTCATTGATGGTGCACAGTGGGGCGGCGCACATTTTCAAAACATTGGATATGGAAACCCATGTCGACCAGATGTAGATCATAACAAACGTCCTGTGCAGTTCTCAAATTGTAATTTACAACAAGGAGTACTTACTGATTGCGATTTAACGAATGTTCAGTTAAAAAACTGTAATATTTCAGGTTTGATAATAAATGGAGTTAATATTGAAAGCTTAATCAAACAGTATGTAGCTACCGAACACAAATAAGAAGTAAATATACTACACCCCCTAAAGTTTAGTCGGATTCACATTTAGGATTTTCCGATAGCTACTTTAAGGGGGGCACTTTAGTATCGTGGTCAACTTAGAAGCCAGTTTACTTTACACGCTGACGAACGATTTTCTCAACAATTAATTTGTGACCGAGCACAGCTCCGATGCGAATTACTCCCGTTGTTCTACCGGTAATAATGTGGCGATGGCCGTCTGCGACTGCCGTTTGGATCTGAAATCGGTGAAAATGGTTCACGCCAGTTCCAATATTAAGGCCTGTTCGTCCGGAATAGTTATGACGGTGATTATCTGCAGTGGTTGTAATTCCTCTGAAGTTATGGCGGTGTCTTCCATCCTCAGGGATGAATAATCAGTCAAGTTACCAAATGCATGCCTGTGTCCGTTAACTAATGTGGTCAATCCTTGCATTCGATGTTTGAATTGCACGGGACCACTGCTTCCTTGCTGTATTTTGATCATATGAAAATCAATCCTTTCTATTAAGAGATAATAATAGAGTATGTAGATTCCCTTTGCATTTCTTGGATAAATGACTTATATAATGACATTTCCGCTGCAGTTATGGATAATATGGCGCGTCGAAAGGGGAGTCGGAGGTGGAGGAATAAGAAAAATAGTTGCTGGGAAAATGTCGAATGAAACTACTAACTGTAGGCTTATATTAAAATAAGTATGCGAAACAACCTTCTCATTTTTTTATGGAAGGTTGTCCCTGTAATTAATAACTTTGAATTATAGACGGTGTCTATTTTGGGTAAGATTTACGGTTACATCTGGAATAGAGAGATCCATTTTCTATAACTGAATGACCCAAAAGTGATGCCTATTCGTTAATATTGAACTCATTCCGAATTACTTAAGCAATGTAAGTATCACCTCTATCGTATTATCAACAAATGATCGCTCTGGACGAGATTTCATTAATACGGTTAGTCCAATTAACGATACGATTAGCGACTGTGATAAAGCCTTCGCGTTTACACCGATTTCGAGCTCACCTGTTTGTATACCTCGTTCAATGGTTTCTTGAAATATGACTGATAGGTACATTTGATGTTCCCTTGTAAGAATTTCAAATTTCTCATCATGAGGCGCAAGTTCGACCATTGTATTGATGCAAAAGCATCCACGGCTGCGATTTTCTGTATAATCCTCAGCAACCACTCCCTCAAAAAAAGTGCGGAATGCTTCTTTTACAGATGAATTGATTTGAAGTTTGTTTCGGACATGAATAGCTCGGGACATCGTGTATTTGCGCAGCGCGGCTTCGAACAATTCTTTTTTGTCTCCAAAAGCCGAGTATATACTAGGCTTTTGAATTCCCATTCTGGAAGTTAGATCGTTTAATGAGGTAGCCTCATATCCCTTCTCCCAAAATAGCTGCATAGCTGCATCTAGTACTTTTTCTTCGTCAAATTCGCGGGTTCGTCCCATAATCAATACCTCTCGTTACTCTTGATTTTTTTCTGAATTGCTCAATAATCCCGATCACATGTAAACGCCTTTATTTACGTACCGAACAGTATATTATAATTGTATAGTTAGCCGATATTATTGTCAAATGCGGTCAGTTTATTCTAAATAGGGAAGATCATATATGAAGATATTAACCATTTAAATCTAATACGTTTATTGACAGCGATAGTTTATATGCGTTATATTAACTGGGCGATATATCATACCGTTCGGTACAATATTATGCTCAGCATTTAAAATTTATGGAGGTAGGGTGTGTACAAAATGGAGGAGATTAAAGAAAAAGTAGCAATCATAGCCGATATAAAGGCGAATTCGTCACAGGTGACGCTTTTCACATCTGATTCAGTTCATGGTTCTTCCATGCCACGCTATGTGACACTATTGTTTGCGGTTGCCTGCGGGATGTCTGTTGCCAATATCTACTTCGCACAACCACTACTCGATAATCTGTCGAGGGAGTTCGGTATTGACTATTCAATCATTGGCATTCTCATTACCATCACTCAGATCTTTTATGCATTGGGACTGTTGCTGCTGGTGCCGCTTGGCGATTTACTGAACCAGCGCCGATTGATTATCGGTCAGATGTTATTATCCATGATAGCTCTGGTTATAGTAGGCACTGCCTCCAACAGCACAGTACTATTCGCAGGTATGGCTTTGGTGGGACTGCTTGCCGTTGTGACGCAGACTCTTGTGGCATTCGCGGCGACAATGGCTGCCCCTGCCGAACGCGGACGTGTCGTTGGCATGGTAACAAGTGGAATTGTAATTGGCATACTTCTTGCGCGAACCATTTCAGGAATATTAACAGATCTTGCGGGTTGGCGTTCCGTATATCTGGTTTCTGCTGCGTTGATGCTTCTTATGGTTTGTGTATTATTTAGGGTGTTACCAAATGTTGAGCGTGAGGTAAAATCACTGTCCTATCCCCAATTGCTTAGGTCGGTGCTTATGTTGCTCGTACAAGAACGGATATTACGCATCCGCGCTATTCTGGCTCTACTGATTTTTACTGTTTTCAGCATTTTGTGGACTCCATTAGTACTGCCTCTTAGCGCGCCGCCATTATCTCTTTCGCACACTGCAATTGGGGCGTTTGGTCTCATGGGAGTTGTTGGAGCTTTAGCTGCAGCAAGGGCGGGTAAGCTAGCCGATCGAGGTTACGGACAGAGAACTACGGGCGTAGCTTTGATCTTATTATTGCTATCATGGTTGCTAATCAGCTATACAGAACAGTCGCTGTTCGCATTGGTCATTGGGATTGTACTTCTAGACTTGGCAGTTCAGGCCGTTCATGTGACTAATCAAAGTATGATCTTCGCATTGCGTGCGGAGGCGCGCAGTCGGCTAGCCGCCGGGTACATGGTTTTCTATTCCATCGGAAGTGCTGCCGGTTCCATTGCTTCGACCCATATCTATGCACAATATGGTTGGAACGGAGTATGTCTGCTAGGGGCCACTGTTAGTGCTTTAGCTCTTCTGTTTTGGGCAATGTCGAGCCGTACTACGGCTGTCGCATTAAAATAATAATAAATAATATTAAAATTTTGAATAGGAGAGATTGTCCATGGAGATAGGTATTACTTCGTTTGTAGAAACAAAGCCGGATGTTCAGACTGGTGAAATGGTGAGTCATGCACAGCGATTGCGTGAAGCTGTCGAAGAAATAGTCTTTGCCGATCAGGTGGGACTTGATTGTTTGCATAGGTGAGTATCATCGGAAGGATTACACACCTCAATATATGGATAGATATATCTAAAATAGAGGGATCTTCATGGCTTGATATACCACGGTGTTGGGAGTTTTTAATTGATGGATTATCTTGTAGATCCGTGTTATGTTCATCGAAGAATATATTGCATATCATTTTTTTTATAATAAAAACTACACTTGCAAAGGAACAGAATCTGCATGCTATATAAAAAAAGTTTATTTTTCAAATTGCTGGTTGGCATGCTCATTGCTGTCGTATTACCATTTGGACTATCTAATCTGATCTCGTATAAAACCACATCGGATTCAGTAGAAGAGCAGGTTATCGCGCTCAACCAGAAAACGATGGAGATCGGCATGGACAATATGAAACGTTATTTGACTAACCTTAACAGATTGTCGGTTGCGTTCTATAATGATCAAACCCTTATGAATTATTTGCGTTCTAGGGAAACAGCCCCATTCCAAATGCTTTACATTACCGATAAAGTCTCAAACTTATATAACAGCTATTCTGAATTAAAAGCGGTACGTTACGTTAGCGCGGGAAGCGGTCAGACTTACATGAACTCGCATTCTGCGCTGTTGGAGTTATCTCTTCAGCTGTCACCTTCGGAAATTCCGAAGAAAGAGGGGGAGAACTGGGATGTAAGCCGGGGGTATGAAGTATTGATGCTTGGTGAGGAGAGGGTATTGGCTTTCCATAAACCGCTCGTCGATTACCCGAAGCCAGATGTTCTCGGTCTTGTTTCTCTCTATGTAGGACAAAAAGAAATCTCTGAAATCATTCGTCCATTGTCCGATGCCCAAAGTGGAGAGACGGTATTTCTTCATATTCAAAAGCAATTTAAGCTGCTTTATGCAACCGACCTGGAACCGGCTGTGGAATTTGACGGGCCGCAGTCGCAACCGGAGCATTGGGGTGCGCGAGGTTATGTGAATGGAAAACTTGACGGGCGAAAAGGAGTATTTGTGTACGTTCAGGATCAGTATCAGGATTTACCGTTGTCACTCGTCAAATTCATACCAGCTGATGTCATCACTGAGGCGGCTAAACGGACTTTAAACTTTACTTTGGTTCTTCAACTCATCGCTCTCTTTTTTCTAATCATATTCGCATCCATCTTATCTTATCGGACTATTGCTCCGATTAAGAGACTGCTGCGCAACATCGTGCAATTGGAATCGGGGAATTTCCGAGTTAGGGAGACTTCCGGGCGTATGGACGAGATCGGTGTGTTGGAACAGCGTTTCCAAACGATGGTCGGCAGGCTGGACGACTTAATCAACAATGAATACCGCAGCCGATTGGAGCTTACGACTGCAAGGCTCAAAATGCTGCAGGCGCAAATCAATCCGCATTTTTTATATAATACTTTGCAATCAATCGGAACGATGGCACTACGCCACCGCGCCGACGAAATCAGTGATAAGATTGCCGAGCTCGGTGCAATTATGAGATACAGCATGGATTTGAAATCGGAAACCGTACGCCTTCAAAAGGAAATCGAGCATATCGAGCACTATTTGTCATTGCAAACGGGCAGATTTAAAAATAAGCTCTCCTATACACTTTCCTGCCCGAGCGAGGCTCTGTCCATTAGCGTTCCGAAGATGATCCTGCAGCCGTTGGTGGAAAACAGTATTATACATGGCATAGAAATGGGCAAGGGAACAGGAACGCTTCATATTAGCATTGAGCTTGACCGAGATCTCGTGATTCGTGTTATGGATAACGGGAAAGGAATCGAGCCTGAAGTGCTGGAAAGAATCAGAGTGAGTTACGATAAGCGTCAATTGCAAGGACCGGATGAAGGTGGTATCGGGCTCCTCAATGTGCTTCATCGTTTGCATTTGACTTACGGACCAGATTTCGAATGGGACATAAGCAGCATCCCATATGAATCAACTGTTATTACGCTTCGTTTTCCAGTTGAAGTTAGCATCGTAGGAGGGGAATGACCTTGAAAGTTTTGATCGTGGATGATGAAGAGCATGTTCGGGAAGGCATTGATTTGGCTATAGATTGGGATAAATTCGGAATTTCCGAGCGGCTGCAGGCTGAGGACGGCCGACAGGCAATCGACTTGCTGCGGCTGCATAAGCCCGCTATTATGTTTTGTGACATGCGTATGCCGGGAATGGACGGTACGGAGCTTTTGCGTCAACTTCGTGAAGAAGGCTTTGATACACAAGTCATTGTAGTCAGCGGACATGACGATTTCCAATACACGCGTGCTGCACTTCGGGCGAATGGACTTGATTATTTGCTTAAGCCTTTCTCCAAAAGGGATCTTGAACAAGTTCTTGAACAAGCTGTAATGGCATGGAAAGACCGGGAAGTGAGTCTGCTGGAAGAGAGGGAAACTGACTTCAAGATCAAGTGGGCCGACTCTTTAGTCTATGAGCAGAAGCTGGCGGCTTATTTAAAGGGGGAATCTGTCTTTCATGAGGGGTTGCGGGGAATGCTGCATAAAGTGGGTCTTTCTTCAGAACGTCTACGGGTGTCGCTGATACTGCCATGCAATCGCATGGATCTTGTGGATCGTCGTTTCATGGGTGATAGGGAGCTCTTTGTTTTTGCAATCAATAATATTGCCCATGAAACGCTTAGAGCCTATGGCGCTCATTACTTATGCAGATTCGATGATTACCAGTGGGTTCTGCTAACGGCCTTGACTGTCAGTTATCAGTCAGCTTCCGAGCACCGACGCTGCATGGAGAAGGTAACCAAAGCATGGCGGGACATATTGGAGCTGGACACACTTGTAGGAATATGCGATTCGGAAGCTGACGCTGCTGGATTGCCGGGTGCTATCGGTGAAGCTCGCTCTGCCTTATTGAATTCTGATATAGGGGAATGTTCCGATAGAGCGGTAATCACCCCAGGAGAGTCCCCACGATTGACGGATCAACAGTTTCTGCTGCAAACCACCCTTGATACCGGCAATAAAGCTTATGCAGCCGAGATTATTCACTCTTTCGTTGAAAGCCTCAGGCATAGAGGGAATTTTCGTTTGAAAGATCTACAAGCCTGCACAATCGAGGCCAATCTCCTATTGGAGCGGGCCAGTCGTCTGATGCACGCAAGCAAGGAGGCGTCGAATCTTATGATGCCGCTGTGGATTAGCGATTTGAACGAATGGGAGAGAACATTCATTCAGCATTGGTGGACCCTCATGGAGGAGCAAGGGCAGGGCGGCTTGGGTAACCGCGGCGTGAAGGCGATCCAGGAGTATATCGAACGACATTTTCATGAGGATTTGTCACTATCGGTTCTGTCGGAACGTTTTCATTTCAGTCCACAGTATATCGCCAAGAAATTTAAGGAGCTATACAATACGACCGTGATGACTTATTTAACCGAGATTCGGATGGATAAGGCCAGGTCATTGCTCCAATTTACGGACAAGCCGGTCTCGGAAATCGGCAATTCCCTCGGCTACGACGACGAGAATTACTTCGGTAAAGTATTCAAGAAGCAGCAGGGCGTCTCACCTCTACAGTTCCGGAAGCAGCACCGAGATTCATAGATTCCTTTTTTAGGTGAATATATTCCCTGCCCCTGAGCATACGGAGAAGATACAATCGGAGTGTAAACAGGATTCATTCTAATTCAAGGGGGATAAACACAAATGAAAAAGTCGATTTCTATGGTCTGCACTATGGCATTTCTTATGGCTTCCTTAGTGGGCTGCGCTGGTGGAGGGGATGCCCCAAAAAATAATTCCGCTTCTCCGAACAGCACGTCCAAATCAGGCGAGGGGGAAAAAGTGACCCTTAAGCTGCTGCAGTTCAAAGCCGAAATCACCGATAAAGTAAAGGCGATGGCTGACGATTACACGAAGGAAAATCCGAATGTCATCATAGAGGCTCAAGTAACAAAGGATTACGAAACGATTCTCAAAACCCGCTTCGCTTCCGGTGAAGAACCTGATATCTTCATGACCAAAGCATTCTCCGATATTACGGATTGGTCCGGCAAGCTTGTCGACTTGTCTAATGAACCCTGGATGAGCAAGGTATCCCCTTCCGCAGTGGCGGGTATGACGGTTGACGGCAAACAGCTTGGCTTTCCGATTGCCTTCGAGGGATATGGCTTCATCTACAACAAGGAACTCTTTGCCAAAGCGGGCATCGATAAGGTGCCGACAACACTGACAGAGCTTACACAGATGAACGAAAAACTAAAGGCGGCCGGCATACAGTCTTACGCCGAGGGCTACAAGGAATGGTGGATACTCGGACAGCATCTGTTCAATTTACCGTTCGCAGCTGAAGAAGATCCTATAGCTTCCATTGATAATATTAATAAAGGCCAACTGAAAGTCAAAGATATCGCCAATATGAACGGGTTCTTCGATGTTCTTGACTTAACCGTAAAATACGGCAAAGGAGCGGAATCCGTCGGTGTCAGCTATGATAACCAGGTATCCGACTTCGCGTCTGGCAAAACGGCTATGATGCAGCAGGGCGTATGGACCATCGATTCGATCATGAAAATCAACCCGGACATCCAAATGGGCATGTTCGCGATTCCATTGAACGATAACGCAGCTGAAACGAAAATGCCAGTAGGCGTTCCAGGTTATTATGTACTTAACAAAAATTCCAAGCATGTGGACGAAACGAAAAAATTCCTGATATGGCTCCATCAAAACGGCCAAAAGTATTTAGTCGATTCCTTTAAGTTGATTCCTGCTTTCACTGATCTGAAGACGACTCCGGAGCTCGGACCTTTGGCGAATGATCTGAGCAGCTACGTGGAGAAAAACCAAACACTTCCTTGGGCACACACGTTATGGCCATCCGGTTCGAACCAAGAGTTCGCGAAGCCGCTTCAGGCATATGTCGGCGGGCAATTTACGAAAGATCAGGCTATAAACGAAGTTCAGAACATTTGGAATGCCCGCATAAAAAATTAATCCACCTATCACCGTGACTATTCGATGTATGGCTTCCGTAGTTGGGGCATACATCGAATGGTTTATAGAAAGATAAAGGAGACGGACAGTATGAAATCGAGAAATCGTAAGCTATGGACGTATGTGGTATTTGTCGCTCCTGCTTTATTTTTTTTCACTCTGATCATCCTGGTGCCGTTTTTGCGGGCCATTATATATTCATTTCAGGATTGGAACGGAATCAGCAGCGATATCGCCTGGGCCGGTTGGGACAACTATGCGACGATTTTGAAGGACACCGGGTTCCATAAGTCGTTTGCTTTCACACTTAAATTTGTGTTTGTCATTACAATCTTGTTGAACGTGTTCGGATTTTTGCTTGCTTTGGTGCTGAACTTATCACTGAAAAGCCGTAATCTTCTCCGAACCGCTTTTTTCCTTCCTTACGTCATCGGACCTGTCATCATCGGCTTCATATGGCAGTTCATTTTCACGAATCTGTTTGCAGAAATTGGAAAATCAACCGAGTGGTCCATGTTTATGAAAAACTGGCTAAGCTTGCCGGGCTATGCTTTCTGGTCGTTAGTCATTGTCAGCGTATGGCATTCCGTCGGATATTTCATGGTTATTTACCTGGCGGCGCTTCAAGGCGTTCCGAAGGATTTGCTGGAGGCTGCGGAAATTGATGGTGCCGGAAAATGGAAACGTATGCAAAACGTAGTTCTGCCGCTTATTCGCCCGGCGATGACGATCAACTTGTTTTTGGCGATTTCCTCCGGGTTCAAGTCTTTTGATTTGAACTTCGCCCTAACGAGAGGCGGGCCGTTCGGATCGACGGAATCGATCGCTTATCACATTTACTTGGATGCATTCACGAAGAACTTGTTTACTCTTGCTTCGGCGAAAGCAGTCGTGTTCTTCCTGGTGCTGGCAGGTATCACTCTTGTGCAAGTCTCGGCAATGAAACGCAAGGAGGTAGAGATGTGAATAACGGTCGCTACAACATAAGAACTCTCGGACTCGAGCTGCTCATGGTTGCGCTGGCACTAATATTCTTTTTCCCGCTGTACATGACGTTTATCAACGGGTTCAAAACCTACAACGAGGTCGTGACCTCCGTCGTAGCGCTTCCTGAGGTGTTCCAATTTAAAAATTTTGTCACGGTATGGAAGCAGATCAATTTCTTCGGCGTGTTCATGAACTCTATCATCGTCACTGTCGTGTCCGTAGTAGGCATTCTGCTTATCAGTTCTATGGCTGCTTACCAATTAGTTCGCCGCCCAGGTAGAGTAAGCAACGTGATTTTTATGTCCATTCTTGCTTCGTTGATTATTCCGTTCCAAACACTGATGGTGCCTCTTGTGAAGGTAGCTAAGGAGCTAGGCATCATCAATTCACTCCACGGAATTATTATTATGTACTGGGGCTTTGGCGTTCCGCTTGCGTTATTTCTGTACCATGGCTTCATCAAAGGAATCCCGCGCGAATTAGAGGAGGCGGCTCACATTGACGGGAGTGGTACGTTTGGGGTGTTTTTCAGGATCCTGCTTCCGCTGCTCAAGCCAATCACCACGACAATCGCCATTTTACATTCACTCTGGATATGGAATGACTTCCTGCTTCCACTAATTACACTGAGCAGCGATAGTACCAGAACGATCCCTCTGGCAGCAAACATTTATTTCGGCCAATACACGAATGAATGGCATCTGGCGATGGCGGCTTTAACGATGGCAGTTGTCCCGATCATCCTGTTCTTCCTGTTCATGCAGCGTTTTATTATCCAAGGTATTACGTCCGGTGCAGTGAAAGGTTAAGACCACTCAAGGGGAGTTATCTTTGGAGCATGTCGTGCAGCACATAAGAAAATAGTCTTATTTCACGGAAAGGCGGCCATCATTATCGGCTGCTTTTTCCCTGTTAACGGGCAGTAATATGAAATACATTTCAGAAAACTTCTTGTTTATTACCAAATTTATAAAGTATAATTTTTCCATCCATAAATGTGGCATTATAAAGTCCGTAGGGTTTTTAATGCATTTTATGAAAAGAAGGGGGAATTGTAAATGAATGAACAAAGTGAACAAAATAAAAAGGCATGGGAATATCGAGCCTATGAATTTTGGAATAAACGAAACGGTCCCCCTATGGATCATGCTAAACAAATAGTAGTAAACCCAATCGCAAGTCTTAAAAAGCATAAACAGTATTTTGAAAACGTTGCAGGCAAAAAGATAGCTAATCTTTGTGGCTCTAATGGCAGAAAGGCAGTTCCAATAGCTTTACTAGGAGCAGAAGTGACGGTATTTGATATTTCAGAAGAAAACAAAAAATATGCACTAGAATTGGCGGAGTATGCAGGTGCCTCTATTGATTTTATTGTCACTGATATTTATGATATAGACTTAAAAAAGTATGAGGGTCATTTTGACATACTTTATTTGGAAGGTGGGATACTGCACTATTTTAATGATATTGATAAATTGATGTCTATTCTTTATTCATTACTTAAAGATGGCGGGCAAATGGTTCTTAGTGATTTCCATCCATTAATAAAATGTTTGTCTTCTGGCAGTGATAAAGTCAATTATTTCGATAAGGAGTTACGAAGCGGGGATGTAGCATATAAGGGTTTCTTTAACGAGGATGAACAGCAAGATTTCCCAGACGTAACGATTAGATATTATACACTTAGCGACATAATAAATGCAGTAATCAAATCGGGCTTTAAATTAGAGAGGTTTGATGAACATCGTGGTTGGAATAATGAAAATATTCCGTGGGAATTTACTATTTTGGCTAGTAAATAGGKACTAAGAAGGAGAAATCATGATGGAAAAGCTAACGATAAATGATGAACCGATTGCAAAAGCAGAAATGCTTATTAGAAAATCAGTTGAAGAGGTATTTCAGGCTTTTATCGACCCTGCGATAACTACAAAATTCTGGTTCACCAAAAGCAGCGGAAAATTAGAGCCCGGAACAAGTGTTCAGTGGGATTGGGAAATGTACGGTGCTTCTACAGAAGTTGATGTAAAAGTAATCGAGAAAAACAAGCGAATCCTAATCGATTTTGGCTCCACGGTCGAGTGGATTTTTGTTCCTCGGGCAGAGAACGAAACTTACGTCAAGATCACTAACTCAGGGTTCAAAGGAACAGGGGATGAAATCGTAAAGCAAGCCATAGATTCAACGGAAGGATTTACGATTGTCCTCTGCGGTCTAAAGGCACTTCTCGAGCATGGTATCGCATTGAATCTTGTTTCGGATAAGGCTCCAGATGCCCACGTTATATGAAATAGCTAAACGAACGAATGAAGGAGCAAGATCTAATGATTCATGAAACAAACGGATCGTATTATGCAGTCATATTTTCAAGTCAACGCACTGATGGTGATAACGG
>NZ_JBFUHJ010000028.1:0-38533 GCF_056402455.1 Paenibacillus sp. P4_A7
AGCTAAGAGAATCGGAGCTAAGAGAATCGGATGATGAAGAAGAGGCTACGGGCGATAAGCTCAACCTTAACTTAGAGAGCGCTGAAACAAGCGCTGTTGAATAAACTGGCAGCTGAATTCCGTCTATAGTCACGCGCTCAGACGGAATTCAGCCACTAGAATGACACAGTCATACATGACGAAGGAGGGTTGCTCCTTGTTGGACGTGAACAACTTCGAGTATATGAAAATCGGTCTGGCTTCGCCGGATAAAATTCGCTCGTGGTCCCGCGGAGAAGTTAAGAAACCGGAGACGATAAACTATAGGACCTTGAAACCGGAGAAGGAAGGACTCTTCTGCGAGAAAATTTTCGGGCCTACAAAAGACTGGGAATGTCATTGCGGTAAATATAAACGCGTTCGTTATAAGGGCGTAGTTTGTGACCGTTGCGGCGTTGAAGTAACTCGCGCGAAAGTTCGTCGTGAGCGTATGGGTCACATTGAGCTTGCAGCTCCTGTTTCTCATATTTGGTACTTTAAAGGTATTCCAAGCCGCATGGGTCTTGCACTTGATATGTCCCCTCGTTCACTTGAGGAGATCATCTATTTTGCATCCTATGTTGTTACGGATCCAGGTGATACGCCGCTTGAGAAAAAACAACTGTTGTCCGAGAAAGAGTATCGCAGCTACCGGGAGAAATACGGGTATGGTTTCCATGCTGGTATGGGTGCCGAAGCAGTTAAGAAACTCCTTCAGGATATTGACGTAGAGAAAGAATTGGAGCAATTGAAGGAAGAGTTGCGCACTGCTCAAGGGCAACGCCGCAACCGTGCCATCAAACGATTGGAAGTCATCGAAGCATTCCGTAATTCCGGCAACTTGCCGGATTGGATGATTCTAGATGTACTACCAGTTATACCTCCAGAACTTCGTCCGATGGTACAACTTGACGGCGGTCGTTTTGCGACGTCTGACCTTAACGATTTGTATCGCCGTGTTATTAACCGGAACAATCGTCTGAAGCGTCTGCTTGATCTTGGCGCGCCTGACATCATCGTTCAAAATGAGAAACGGATGCTTCAAGAAGCTGTTGATGCGTTGATCGATAATGGTCGTCGCGGTCGTCCAGTAACTGGTCCAGGTAACCGTCCACTCAAATCCCTCAGTCATATGCTGAAGGGTAAACAAGGGCGTTTCCGTCAAAACTTACTCGGCAAACGGGTTGATTACTCTGGTCGTTCTGTTATCGTCGTAGGTCCAAACTTGAAGATGTTCCAGTGCGGTCTACCGAAGGAAATGGCGCTAGAGCTGTTTAAACCGTTTGTAATGAAAGAGCTTGTCAACAAAGGCCTTGCACATAATATCAAAAGTGCGAAGCGTAAAGTTGAACGGGTTAGCCCAGAGGTTTGGGACGTTCTAGAGGAAGTTATCAAAGAACATCCGGTACTGCTTAACCGTGCTCCAACGCTGCATAGACTCGGTATTCAAGCATTTGAACCGATTCTAGTTGAAGGTCGCGCAATTAAGCTGCATCCACTCGTATGTACAGCCTATAACGCTGACTTCGATGGTGACCAAATGGCTGTTCACGTACCATTGTCTGCAGAAGCACAAGCGGAAGCGCGTTTGCTGATGCTTGCATCTGGTAATATCTTGAACCCGAAAGACGGTAAGCCTGTCGTTACTCCTTCACAGGATATGGTTTTGGGAACTTTCTATCTAACGATGGATAATACGGATGCAAAAGGTACTGGTTCAGTATTCGGAACCATTAACGAAGCAATTTCCGCATATCAGCGTGGTATAGTTTCCTTACATGCCAGGATCTTTATACCTGTTCGTGTTCTTAAGAAAACAAATTTCACCGAACAACAGCAAAAATCGTTGCTTGTCACAACGGTAGGTAAAGTTATCTTCAATGAGATTTATCCTGAAGATTTCCCTTACATTAACGAAGCGACAAAAACGAATCTGTTGCACGGAACTCCTGATAAATATTTTGTGTATGAAAAAGGCGCGGATCTTAACAAGTTCATTGAAGACAAAGCCATTCCAGGTGCTGTCGGCAAGGAGTATCTCGCTCTTCTTATAGCCGAGTGCTTCCGTCAATATCATACAACGCTTACTGCGGTCATTCTTGATCGGATCAAGCAGCTAGGCTTCACTTACTCTACTCGTGCTGGTATTACGGTAGCTGTATCAGACGTTATCGTTCCGCAAGAAAAAGTAGAAGTAATGGCGGCAGCTGATGCTAAGGTCGCGATCGTAATGAATCAATATCGTCGTGGTTTAATTACGAACGAAGAGCGTTATGACCGTATTATTAGTATTTGGAGCAAGTGTAAAGATGATATTACTGAAATCCTCATGAAATCGATGGATCGTTATAACAACATCATGCTCATGGTGGACTCTAAAGCACGGGGTAATAAATCACAAATTACACAGCTTGGTGGTATGCGTGGTCTGATGGCCAATCCATCCGGTCGTATCATCGAGTTGCCGATCAAATCAAACTTCCGTGAAGGTCTTACTGTACTCGAGTACTTTATCTCGACGCATGGTGCGCGGAAAGGTTTGGCCGATACAGCACTTCGTACAGCTGACTCTGGCTACTTGACTCGTCGACTTGTTGACGTTGCACAGGATGTTATTGTTCGTGAAGACGATTGTGGTACGGATAAAGGCTTCTCCGTTAGCAAAATTCAAGACGGTAAGGAAGTTATCGAGGATCTCTACGATCGGATTGAAGGCCGTTATGCGTTTGAAACGGTTCGTCATCCGGTATCAGGAGAGATTATCGTTAATCGTAGCGAGTTAATTGACTCTAATAAAGCGGATGCGATCATTGATGCGGGTGTTGAGAAACTTCAAATTCGTTCAGTGCTTAGCTGCCGCGCTCGTCATGGCGTATGTAAAATTTGTTATGGTCGTAACTTGGCTACTGGTAAGCATGTTGAGATTGGTGAAGCGGTTGGTATTATCGCAGCACAATCCATCGGTGAGCCAGGAACACAACTTACAATGCGTACGTTCCATACGGGCGGCGTTGCCGGCGATGATATCACACAAGGTTTGCCGCGTATTCAAGAACTATTTGAGGCGCGTAATCCGAAGGGTCAAGCGATTATTTCCGAGCTTGACGGTGTTATCAAAGAAATTCGTGAAGCTAAAGATCGTCGTGAGATCGAAGTGCAAGGCGAAGCAGAATCGAAAGTTTATGCAGTTACTTACGGTTCCCGTATCCGCGTTGTACAAGGCCAACATATTGAAGCAGGCGATGAGCTGACAGATGGTTCTATCGACCCTAAAGATATGCTGCGCATCAAAGGTATCCGCGGCGTTCAAAACTATATTTTACAAGAAGTACAACGCGTTTACCGGAACCAAGGGGTAGAAATCAATGACAAGCACGTTGAGGTCATGATTAAGCAAATGCTCCGTAAAATCCGTATCGTAGATGCGGGAGGTACAACTCTTCTGCCAGGCGCGTTTGTTGATATTCATGAATATGAATCTCAGAACCGTGAAGCTATCCTATCTGGTAACGAGCCAGCTGTTGCAAAACCAGTATTGCTCGGTATCACGAAGGCATCGCTTGAAACGGATTCGTTCTTGTCTGCAGCATCCTTCCAAGAAACAACTCGTGTATTGACTGATGCCGCTATCAAAGGCAAAGTTGACCAGTTGCTTGGACTTAAGGAAAATGTTATTATAGGTAAGCTGATTCCAGCAGGTACTGGTATGGGACGTTACCGTAACATTCGTTTTGCAGGCTTGGAAGATGAAGTTAAAGCTGTAGTAGAAGGCGAGTTAGAAACAGAGGCTGTTACGATCGAATAATGATCGCATCAGTGGAAAGCTTCTAATTGTAAGTATAATCGTACATGGAGAGAGCGTCCCATTAACCGCTTCGCCTAGAAGCGGAAGATGACCGCTCTTTCCCATGTTTATAGTATGAAGTGAATGCTTAATAACTATAAAGTGATTATCATTACAAGGCCTTGACATAAGTACAACTTAGGTGTTAATATATCGAAGTGTGCCTAATTGTGTAATCACTGATTGAAAGAAATGAAGGTGATTCCATGCAGTTTAAGGTCGGTGCAAAACAAACGATGAAGATGCTTGAGCAGCAAAGAGCAATCAAAGTCTATGTTGCACGAGATGCAGATTCACAGATGATTGAGAGAGTCGTTCATCAATGTGAACGTTCAGGAGTTCCGGTTAAATGGTTCGATACGATGATAAGCCTTGGGGAAACCTGCGGTATCGATATCGGAGCTGCAATGGCAGCACTCATAAATGATGAAGAATGAAGTAGTAATCGTTTTTGTTAGTTGATTATTTAACGATAGTCATCTGACGAGAATTTTTCTTTGCTCTTTTATGAACCGCCTGGATCTGTGGACTTAAAATCAAGGTAAAATGTCTACCTAGCGCAAACGGCTCAAGTCTTTCTCGATTGACAGAGTTACTGTTTCGCAGTGAAATATAGACTTAGGACAGTCAATCAAGTAAGTGTCCTAAATTTCAGTTTTCAAAAGACATGAAAATAGGGGAAGGGGGTGGCATCATGCCAACAATTAATCAATTGGTCCGTAAAGGACGTCAAGCGAAAGTAGTTAAATCGAAATCGCCAGCCTTGCAAAAAGGGTTTAACGCCCTAAAACGTGAAGCAACTAACATCAGCGCTCCTCAAAAACGCGGTGTGTGCACTCGTGTAGGAACTATGACTCCAAGGAAACCGAACTCCGCACTTCGTAAATATGCTCGTGTTCGTTTAACGAACCGCTTAGAGGTTACGGCTTACATTCCGGGTATCGGACACAACTTGCAAGAGCATAGCGTTGTTTTGATCCGTGGTGGTAAAGTAAAAGACTTAGCAGGAGTACGTTATCATATCGTTCGCGGAGCACTTGATACTGCAGGTGTTAACAACCGTAATCAAGCTCGTTCGAAATACGGTACTAAGCGTAAAAAAGTTAAAAAAGCATAGAATAGCCTTTTAGGTTGATCCTAATGCTAGTTTTAGAATGAACGACTATTAGAAGAAAGGGGGACTTTCTCATGCCACGCAAAGGTCCTGTAACGAAACGCGATGTATTGCCAGATCCGTTGTATAACAGCAAGCTGGTAACACGCCTAATTAACCGTATTATGCTTGACGGTAAAAGAGGTGTTGCAGCAACACTATTATATGATGCATTCAAACTAATTCAAGAACGCACGGGTAAAGATCCAATGGAAGTTTTTGAAGCAGCTTTGAAAAATATTATGCCGGTTCTTGAGGTTAAAGCACGCCGTGTTGGTGGAGCTAACTATCAAGTGCCTATCGAAGTTAAACCAGAGCGCCGTACGGCACTTGGTCTCCGTTGGCTCGTGAATTATTCACGTAACCGCGGTGAAAAAACGATGGAAGAGCGTTTAGCTGCTGAAATCACAGATGCTTCCAATAACACTGGTGCGGCTGTTAAGAAGCGCGAAGATACTCACAAAATGGCTGAAGCAAACAAAGCGTTTGCTCACTACCGCTGGTAGAAGCTTTTCAATCGAGAGGAGACAATTTTATGTCAAGAGAGTTCTCCTTGAAAAATACGCGTAACATCGGGATTATGGCGCATATTGATGCCGGTAAAACCACAACTACTGAACGGATCTTGTTCTTCACTGGCCGTACTCATAAAATCGGAGAAGTGCACGAAGGTGCTGCTACGATGGACTGGATGGAACAAGAACAAGAGCGCGGTATTACAATTACGTCTGCCGCGACAACCGCTCAATGGCATGGACACCGCATTAATATTATCGACACCCCGGGACACGTAGACTTCACAGTTGAAGTTGAACGTTCCCTACGCGTATTGGACGGGGCCGTTGGGGTTTTTAGTGCAAAAGAAGGCGTAGAACCACAGTCAGAAACAGTATGGCGTCAAGCTGACCGTTACAACGTACCTCGTATTGCTTACGTAAACAAAATGGATATCATTGGTGCAGACTATTTAAATGTTATTAAAGACATGCGTTTGCGTCTTGGTGCTAATGCTGYAGCGATTCAAATACCGATTGGCGCTGAGGGCGACTTCAAAGGCGTTATCGATATCGTTGAACGTGTAGCTTATGTTTACAGTGATGATCTTGGTAAAGAAGCAGAGAAGTCAGAAATTCCTGCGGAGTATGCTGAACAAGTTGATGCACTTCGTACTGAATTGATCGAGAAAGTAGCAGAATTGGATGAAGATCTAACAATGAAATATTTGGAAGGTGAAGAAATCACTGTTCCAGAAATTAAAGCAGCACTCCGTAAAGGTGTTTGCGAAGTTAAAATCTTCCCAGTTGTTGCTGGTTCCTCATACCGTAACAAAGGTGTTCAACCGATGTTGGATGCTGTTGTTGACTATCTTCCATCACCTCTTGATGTACCAGCTATTAAAGGTACACTTGAAGATGGTGAAGAAGGCGAGCGTCCATCTTCGGATGATGCACCGTTTGCAGCACTAGCGTTCAAAATCATGACTGACCCTTATGTTGGTAGATTGACATTCTTCCGTGTGTATTCCGGCGTACTAAAATCCGGTTCATATGTTCTTAACTCAACTAAGGGCAAACGTGAGCGTATTGGACGTATTCTTCAAATGCATGCAAACAGCCGTCAAGAAATTACGGAAGTTTACTCTGGCGATATCGCTGCTGCAGTTGGTCTTAAAGATACAACTACAGGTGATACTCTTTGCGAAGAGAAAAACACCATTATTCTTGAATCAATGAATTTCCCTGAACCAGTTATCTCGGTTGCTATCGAACCAAAAACGAAAGCTGACCAAGACAAACTAGGTATCGCGATCTCCAAGCTGGCTGAAGAAGATCCTACTTTCCGCGCACATACTGACGAAGAAACAAACCAGACAATTATTTCTGGTATGGGTGAGCTTCACCTTGAGATTCTCGTTGACCGTATGTTCCGTGAATTCAAAGTTGAAACGAATGTTGGTAAACCGCAAGTTGCTTACCGTGAAACATTCCGTGAAGCTGCAAAAGTTGAAGGTAAGTTCGTTCGTCAGTCCGGTGGTAAAGGTCAATTCGGACATTGTTGGGTTGAGTTTTCACCACTCGAGCCAGGTTCAGGCTTCATATTTGAAAACAAAACAGTTGGTGGATCAATTCCTCGTGAATTTATCGCTCCTATCCAGGCTGGTATCGAAGAGTCAATGAAGAACGGTGTTGTAGCCGGCTTCCCGCTCGTTGATGTTAAAGCTGTTGTTGTTGACGGATCTTATCATGATGTTGACTCCTCTGAAATGGCGTTTAAAATTGCAGGTTCGATGGCGCTTAAAGCTGCCAAAGAAAAATGTAAGCCAGTTCTTCTTGAGCCAATCATGAAAGTAGAAGTTACTGTTCCTGAAGAGTACATGGGCGATGTTATGGGTATGTTGAACTCCCGTCGTGGTCGTATCGAAGGTATGGATTCCCGTGCAGGTGCACAAATTATCCGTTCTAAGGTACCTCTCTCCGAGATGTTTGGTTATTCCACTACACTTCGTTCCGGTACACAAGGACGTGGCGTATTCTCAATGGAGCTTTCTCACTATGAAGAAGTTCCAAAATCCATCTCTGAAGAGATCATTTCTAAGCATAAAGGCGAGTAATCGTTTTTTGCGAAGATTAATTACATGCTTTTGGTCGTCATCTATGTCTGCACGCAGACTAGGTGCCGGCCCACACATAAAAATTTGATGTTAAATTGAGGAGGCTCAAGTTCAATGGCTAAGGCAAAATTTGAACGTAACAAACCGCACGTTAATATCGGTACAATCGGTCACGTCGATCACGGTAAAACGACATTAACAGCAGCTATCACTACTGTACTTTCTAAAAAATACGGCGGTGCAGCAATCGCATTCGACCAAATCGATAAAGCTCCAGAAGAGCGCGAACGTGGTATCACGATCTCGACAGCTCACGTTGAGTATGAGACGCCTGCTCGTCACTACGCTCACGTTGACTGCCCTGGTCACGCCGACTATGTAAAAAACATGATCACTGGTGCTGCTCAAATGGACGGAGCTATTCTTGTAGTTTCCGCTACTGACGGTCCTATGCCACAAACTCGTGAGCACATCTTGCTTTCGAAACAAGTTGGCGTTCCTTACATCGTTGTATTCTTGAACAAATGCGACATGGTTGAAGATGAAGAGCTTCTTGAATTGGTAGAAATGGAAGTTCGTGACCTTCTTTCTGAGTATGAGTTCCCAGGCGATGACACTCCGATCATTCGTGGTGCAGCTCGTGAAGCTCTTGCAAATCCAGAAGGCCCTTGGGCTGACAAAATCATCGAGCTTTTCGAGCACGTTGATACTTACATCCCAACTCCTGAGCGCGACACAGCTAAGCCTTTCCTTATGCCTGTCGAGGATGTATTCACAATCACTGGCCGTGGTACAGTTGCTACAGGTCGCGTAGAACGTGGAATCATCAAAGTAGGCGACGAGATCGAAATTATTGGTCTTCAAGAAGAATCCCGTAAATCCGTTGTAACTGGCGTTGAAATGTTCCGTAAATTGCTTGACTCTGCTCAAGCTGGAGACAACGTTGGCGCATTGCTTCGTGGTGTAGACCGCAGCAACATTGAGCGTGGTCAAGTATTGGCTAAACCGGGTTCGGTTAAACCACACACTAACTTCACAGCTCAAATCTACGTTCTTACTAAAGAAGAGGGTGGCCGTCATAAGCCTTTTTTCACAGGCTACCGTCCACAGTTCTACTTCCGTACAACTGACGTAACTGGAATCATCACTCTTCCAGAAGGTACTGAAATGGTTATGCCTGGCGACAACATCACTGTAACGGTTGAGCTTATCGCTCCAATCGCTGTAGAAGATGGAACTCGTTTCTCTATTCGTGAAGGCGGCCGTACAGTAGGCGCTGGCGCAGTAGCATCTATCCAAAAATAATTGAATGCGGCCTAGCCGCTAACAATAACAAAAACCCTCACTTCGGTGAGGGTTTTTGTTCGTTTAACTATCACATCTTTTTAACCTAGCAATCCTACTAGTTATTAATAGAACTAATCATTGACTGTGCATATGAAATCGCTTTAATATTAGGTAATAGAAAGATACGTATAAAGTACCATCCGATTTATCCATTTGAGAGGGGTATTTAAAATGAAAAAAAGAGTTTGGGTTGGGACAATGCTTTTAGCGGTCATGTTTCTAGCTGCTGCGTGCAGCGGGAACAAAAGTGAGTACACGATTTCGATTTCTCAAGTTGTTGAGCATCCATCATTAGATGCAACAAAAGAAGGATTTATTGCAGCACTTAAAGACGCTGGAATTGTTGAAGGAGAAAACCTGAAGATCGATTTCAATAACGCACAGGGAGATCCATCAAACAGTAAAGCAATTGCACAAAAAATAGCATCAGGAAAAAGCGATCTGGCATTGGGTATTGCAACATTGCCATCACAGGACCTTGCTGATGAAGTAACAGATAAGCCAGTTTTATTCGCAGCAGTAACAGATCCTGTTGATGCTGGTATTGTCAAACAATTGAAAGCGCCGGGAGGCAATATTTCAGGGGCATCCGATACAAACCCGGATGCAGTGAAGCAGACAATGGACTTCATTGCGGCAGAACTGCCAGAGGTAAAAACAGTAGGTTTAGTAATCAATGAAGGTGAACCAAATGCTGTGATCATGGCGAAATATGCTGAAGAAGCTCTTACTGCTCATGGAATAAAGCTTATAAAAGCAGCAATCGTTAACACTTCAGATGTTAAACAAGCGGCTGATTCATTAGTGGGTCGCGTAGATGCTATTTATATTACACTGGACAATAAAGTAGTAAGTGGTGTAGATGCAATTATTGATGTTGCTAATAAAAATGATATTCCATTTTTCTCAGCTGACCGGGATACAGTTGAAAAAGGCGCATTCGCGGCTGTAGGTTTCAAATATTATGACCATGGTTACGAGGTTGGTCAAATGGCTGTTGAGATTTTGAAGAATGGTAAAAAACCTGGAGATATGGACATTACCGTTCCACAAAAGCTAGATTTCATTCTTAACCTGAAGGCAGCAAAAGAACAAGGTATTACTGTTACAGACGCAATGACGAAATATGTTAAAGATAGTGCTGTAAACATCATTGAATAAATAACTTTGATTGAATAATAATTTCATAACAACAATTGACAGATGAGGGATGATAGGCTTTATTGCTTCATCCCTCTTATCATGTTAAGGAGGATAAGTATATGTTGACAACAATGGGGGGAGCTGTCGAGAGTGGACTGCTTTATGCGCTTATGGCGCTTGGCGTCTATATTACCTTTCGAATCCTCGATTTTCCTGATTTAACGGTCGATGGTAGCTTTGCAACCGGCGCTGCTATAGGTGCAGTAATGACTGTTAACGGCACTGCACCGTGGCTTGCAATTGTATGTGCTTTTATAGGTGGAGGACTTGCAGGAGTTTGTACAGGACTGCTTCATACAAAAGGGAAAATAAATGGCTTATTATCAGGTATTATTATGATGATAGCACTTTACTCCATAAATCTACGGATATTGGATAAGCCTAACGTTAGTTTAAGAAATGCTAGTAATTTATTTGAAAATGTTTCGGTTTTAGTAGTTATGATTGTTTTTGTTGTCTTTGTGAAACTTCTATTGGATCTTTTCTTTAAAACTGATTTAGGACTTAGCCTCAGAGCTACAGGTGATAACTCACGAATGATTCGCAGCTTTGGTGTAAATACGGATAACACGATTATTTTTGGAATAGCATTATCGAATGCACTTGTAGCAACATCGGGTGCTTTGATAGCTCACTATCAAAAATTTGCCGATGCCAGTTTGGGAGTCGGAATGATTGTTATTGGACTTGCCTCGGTTATTATTGGTGAAGCTATTTTTGGAGCGCGCACTATATTTAGAGCTACTTTGGCTGTTGTACTGGGTTCGATCGTTTATCGTATTATTTATGCACTTGCTTTGCAAATTGAATGGTTGGAAGCTTCAGATATGAAGCTAATTACAGCTGTAATCATAGTGTTTGCACTCGTTGTTCCTTCTAGTCGTAGAATAATGAATCAAAAAAATATGGCTAGGAAACGCACAGCGGAAATGCTGGCATCAATAGAAAAAACACAACCAGGAGGTGGACACTAATGTTAGAAATCGTTAAAGTGTCCAAGCTGTTTAATCCAGGTACGGTAGATGAGAAGACAGCGCTTGTCGGAGCAAATCTTATGATGAAGCCAGGCGATTTCATAACAGTTATCGGAAGTAATGGCGCAGGAAAGTCCACTTTGATGAACATAATATCTGGTGTGATGAAGCCTGATGCTGGAGAGATTAGAATAGATGGAACCAATATTAGCCAACTATCTGAACATCAACGCAGCCGTTGGATTGGCCGCGTATTCCAGGATCCTATGGCAGGAACAGCACCAAGAATGTCCATAGAAGAGAATCTCGCTATCGCATATGCACGAGGGAAGTCACGTGGTTTTTCATTTGGCGTTTCACGTAAAAAACGTACCATATTCAAAGAAGAGCTTCAACGTATAGGTATAGGACTTGAAAATAGATTAGGTGCAAAGGTTGGATTGTTATCAGGCGGTGAGCGTCAAGCACTTAGCCTTCTAATGGCAACATTCACAAAACCACAAATACTACTGCTAGATGAACATACTGCAGCACTTGATCCAGCAAGAGCGGAGTTGATTACTAAGCTTACGGAAAGCCTAGTAAAGGATATGAACTTAACTACTCTTATGGTTACACATAATATGGAGCAAGCGATTCGACTTGGTAACCGGTTGATTATGATGGACAAGGGTCGCATTATTCTTGATGTATCGGAAGAACGGAAAAAGAATTTAACTGTAGAGCAGCTTCTGGGTGAGTTTGAACGGATTAGCGGTAAGAAGCTGGCCGATGACCGAATGGTATTGGGATAGATGTTTATTMTATAGAAGAAAGGCAACGACCCTATGGTCGTTGCCTTTCTTTATCGGATTAACTATAACTATTAATATTGATATGAATGTATAGGTTGTCTGTATTTTGTTAATAAGAAAAATTGTACATATATGGTCCGAAGAATTTGTAGCATTCTGGGTGAGTGGCGTTTATAATTATGCGAGTGAGTATGAACCTGAACGGCAATAATTCATGTAATTATGCTTTTATGCAAATTGTTTAAACTTTATGTTGCATTTGCCTATTAGATTAGGTATAATATTGACTGTTGGTCTGACGTTGCGATGATGTGAGAGGTTGCCGACACACCCGGCCCCTTTGCCATGGGGCATGTGCCGGGTTTTCTCACGGAGTATGTCCGATAATAAATTGGGCGATAGAAGGAGGGACTTATATGGCAAAGCAAAAGATTCGTATCCGCTTGAAAGCATACGATCATAGAATTCTTGATCAATCCGCAGAGAAAATTGTTGAAACTGCAAAACGTTCCGGAGCAAGCGTATCCGGGCCGATTCCGTTACCAACGGAAAAGCAAATCATCACCGTTCTTCGTGCGGTTCACAAGTACAAGGATTCACGGGAACAATTCGAAATGCGCACTCATAAGCGTCTAATCGATATTGTAAACCCAACACCGCAAACGGTTGATGCGTTGATGCGCTTGGATTTACCATCCGGTGTAGATATCGAAATCAAACTGTAAAAACAGTATATGCGATTATAGAAAGGAAATGAGGTGTCAACATGAAAGGTATCTTAGGGAAAAAACTTGGTATGACTCAAGTGTTTACTGCTGAAGGTAACGTAATACCAGTTACGGTTATCGAGGCTGGACCTTGTGTGGTTCTACAGAAGAAAGACCAAGAGAACGATGGCTATGAAGCTGTTCAATTCGGTTTTTCAGATAAGAAAGAAAGCAGATCGAATAAGCCAGAAGCTGGTCACGCTAGCAAGGCTAATACGACTCCTAAGCGCTACGTTCGTGAAATTCGCGGAATTAACTTAGGTGATTATGAAGTTGGCCAATTAGTGAAAGCTGACCTATTCACAGAAGGCGAATTCGTTGACGTAACAGGTGTTTCAAAAGGTAAAGGCTTTGCCGGCGTTATCAAACGTTGGGGACAAAGTACTGGTCCTATGTCTCACGGTTCTCGTTACCACCGTGGACCAGGTTCGATGGGTTCTATCCAAGCGAACCGTGTACCAAAAGGCAAACGCCTTCCAGGACACATGGGTCACGAAACAATTACGATTCAAAAGCTTGAAGTTATCCGTGTAGATGTAGAACGTAACGTTCTTCTAATAAAAGGATCAATTCCTGGCCCTAAAAACGGATTCGTAAAAGTGAAACAAACAATTAAGAAATAATCTCTCTTGAAGAAAGGAGGAACAGGAAATGCCAAAAGTATCAGTATTTAACGTGAGTGGCGCTCAAGTGGGCGAGCTTGAACTGGCTGAAACGGTTTTCGGAATTCAACCAAATGTTCACGTTTTGCACAGTGCTGTTGTTAATCAACAAGCATCTGAACGCTTCGGTAATCACAAAACTAAAGGACGCTCCGAAGTACGTGGTGGCGGTCGTAAACCTTGGAAACAAAAAGGAACAGGCCGTGCTCGTCAAGGTAGCATTCGCTCCCCGCAGTGGGTTGGTGGCGGTACAGTATTTGGACCGACTCCTCGCACATACGGATTCAAGCTTCCTAAGAAAGTTCGTCGTCTGGCGATCAAATCGGCATTGTCTTCTAAAGTGATTGATAACGACATCATTGTTTTGGATGCATTGACATTTGCACAGCCTAAGACGAAAGAATTCGCAGCAATCTTGAATAACCTTAAGGCTGGCCGCAAAGCTCTTGTAGTTACAGCTAGCTATGAAGATAATGTAGCATTGTCTGCACGTAATATCCCAGGTGTTAAATTCGTCGCAGCTGACGGCATTAATGTTCTGGATGTATTAGTACATGACAAGCTTATTATCACTAAAGAAGCAGTAGAGAAAGTACAGGAGGTGCTTGCGTAATGAAAAATCCACGCGATATTATCAAGCGCCCGGTTATTACGGAACGTACGAGTGATTACATGGCTGACAAAAAGTATGTTTTCGAAGTTGATCTTCGCTCGAACAAAACCGAAATCAAACTTGCTATTGAGTCAATCTTTAAAGTAAAAGTAACCGGCGTTAACACAATGCGTGTAGCGGGTAAACCGAAACGTTATGGTAAACATAGCGGATACAGACCGGATTGGAAAAAAGCGATCGTTCAACTGAGCGCTGACAGCAAAGAACTAGAATTCTTTGAATCCGTTTAGAAAAGGAGGAAATCGAAGTGCCTATTAAAAAGTACAAACCGACATCCCCAGCTCGTCGTAACATGTCCGTTTCGACTTTTGAAGAGATTACAACAAGCACACCGGAAAAATCGTTGCTTGCACCACTTTTCAAAAGAGCTGGTCGTAATAACCAAGGTAAAATTACGGTTCGTCACCATGGCGGCGGACATAAACGTAAATACCGTATTATCGACTTCAAACGTACGAAAGACGGCATCGTTGGTAACGTAGCGACGATCGAATACGATCCGAACCGTACATCCAACATTGCTTTGATCCATTACGCTGATGGTGAGAAAGCTTACATCATCGCACCAAAAGGACTGAAAGTCGGAGATAAAGTTATGTCCGGCCCAACTGCAGATATTAAACCAGGCAACGCGTTGCCACTTGTGAATATCCCAGTCGGTTCAGTTATCCACAACATCGAATTGAAGCCAGGTAAAGGCGGACAACTAGTTCGTGCTGCTGGTACTGATGCTCAACTTCTTGGTAAAGAAGAAAAGTACGTATCCATTCGTTTGACTTCAGGTGAAGTTCGTCACATCTTGAACACTTGCCGTGCAACAATCGGTTCTGTAGGTAACGGAGATCACGAACTCGTGAAAATCGGTAAAGCCGGCCGTAACCGTTGGTTGGGCAAGCGTCCACAAGTACGTGGTGTTGTAATGAACCCTAACGATCACCCACACGGTGGTGGTGAAGGCCGTGCTCCAATCGGACGTAAATCGCCATTGTCACCATGGGGTAAACCAACTCTTGGTTACAAAACGCGTAAGAAGAAAAAAGCATCAAGCCAATACATTATTCGTCGTCGTACGAAGTAATAGTAGCTTGAAGCAAACAGCGTGATACGAAAGTATCGCAACTGCTTATATGAAGGGAGGAACTCAAATGGGTCGCAGTTTAAAGAAAGGTCCGTTTATTGACGGTTACCTGCTTAAAAAAGTCGAGGTATTGAACGAAGCTGAGAAAAAAGTCGTAATCAAAACCTGGTCCCGCCGCTCGACCATTTTCCCGCAATTCATTGGACACACGTTTGCTGTGTATGACGGACGCAAGCACGTGCCGGTATATGTAACGGAAGATATGGTAGGACATAAACTCGGTGAATTCGCACCGACTCGTACGTATAAAGGCCATGCCGGCGAAGACAAGAAAACGGGCAGACGTTAATTTGCCCTTAATAAATCTCTAATTGAACGAGAGGAGGTTCCTACATGACAGAAGCTAAAGCGCACGCTAAATTTATTCGTATTGCTCCTCGTAAAGCTATGCTAGTTGCGGATTTGATTCGCGGTAAGCAAGTTGGTGAAGCGATCGCAATTTTGCGTCACACGCCTAAGTCCGCATCCCCAATTTTGGAGAAGCTGCTTAACTCTGCTATTGCTAACGCTGAGCATAACTATCAGCTCGATGTTAATAAATTGGTTATATCGCAAGCCTTCGTAAACCAAGGGCCGACGATGAAACGTTTCCGTCCTCGTGCGATGGGTCGCGCAAGCCGGATTAATAAAAGAACCAGCCACATTACCTTGGTGGTATCTGAAAAATAAAGGAGGGATTACGTGTGGGTCAAAAGGTAAATCCAGTAGGTTTCCGTATCGGAGTTATCCGTGATTGGGAATCCAAATGGTTCGCGGGTAAAGATTTCGGCGATCTTCTTATGGAAGACGTTAGAATTCGCGAATATTTGAAAAACAAGCTGAAAGATGCAGCCGTTTCTCATATCGAGATCGAACGTGCAGCTAACCGAGTGAACGTTACAATCCAAACTGCTAAACCAGGTATGGTTATTGGTAAAGGCGGTTCTGAGGTTGAAAACCTTCGTACAGAACTTGGTAAGATCACTAAAGGCAAAAAGGTTCACATCAACATCTCTGAAATTAAATACGCTGATCTTGACGCTATTCTTGTAGCTGAAAGCATCGCACAACAACTTGAGCGTCGTGTATCTTTCCGTCGCGCATTGAAGCAAGCAATTCAACGCTCCATGCGTTCAGGTGCTAAAGGGATTAAAACCGCAGTAAGCGGACGTCTCGGTGGCGCGGAAATCGCACGTTCGGAAGGCTACAGCGAGGGTACAGTACCTCTTCATACGCTGCGCGCTGATATTGACTACGGCACAGCTGAAGCGGCAACAACATACGGCCGAATTGGCGTTAAAGTATGGATCTATCGTGGCGAAGTCCTTCCGACTAAGAAGAAAGCTCCCCAGGAAGGAGGCAACTAATCATGTTGGTACCTAAACGTGTAAAACACCGTAAACAACAACGCGGTCATATGAAGGGTCGCGCTAAAGGCGGCACAACTGTAGCATTTGGTGAATATGGTCTTCAAGCACTTGAGCCATCATGGATCACGAACCGTCAGATCGAAGCGGCTCGTATCGCAATGACACGTTACATTAAACGTGGCGGTAAAGTGTGGATCAAAATATTCCCAGCAAAACCAATTACTCAAAAGCCTCTAGAAGTGCGTATGGGTAGTGGTAAAGGTAACGTTGAGAAATGGGTAGCAGTCGTTAAACCAGGTAAAATCCTGTTTGAATTGGCTGGCGTATCTGAAGAAACCGCTCGTGAAGCGATGCGTCTTGCGGCTCATAAATTGCCAATTAAGACGAAGTTCGTGAAGCGCGAAGAAGTGGGTGGTGAAGCAAATGAAAGCTAGTGATATTCGTAACCTAACCTCCGCTGAGATTGAACAGCAGGTAACTGGTTTTAAAGAAGAGCTTTTCAACCTTCGTTTCCAATTGGCTACTGGCCAACTGGATAACCCGACTCGGATCCGTGACGTACGTAAGGAAATAGCTCGTGCTAAAACCGTTTTGCGTGAAAGAGAACTCGGTATCAGCAGCTAGTAAAAACCTTGCATGAAAGTATAATCACGGCTGAAGGAAGGAGGAAGAACATGAGCGAACGCAATGCCCGCAAAGTTCAAATCGGCAAAGTGGTAAGCGATAAAATGGACAAAACAATCGTTGTTGCAGTTGAAACATACAAAAAACACGACTTGTACCATAAACGCATTAAATACACGAAGAAATATAAAGCGCATGATGAAGATAACCAAGCGAAAATTGGCGACATCGTGAAAATCATGGAGACTCGTCCGCTATCGAAAGACAAGCGCTTCAGACTAGTAGAGATTGTTGAAGTTGCGATTGTTATTTAATGAGCGTATGCAGTATCTGAGCATTTTTCCGAAAGGAGGACGTTGAAATGATTCAACCATTTTCGCGCTTAGCAGTTGCTGACAACTCTGGCGCAAAACAATTGATGTGTATCCGTGTACTTGGTGGAACGGGACGTCGCGTTGGACACATCGGCGATTTGATCGTTTGCTCAGTAAAACAAGCAACACCAGGCGGCGTTGTCAAAAAAGGTGACGTTGTTAAAGCCGTTATCGTTCGCACAAAGCGTTCGGTACGTCGTAAAGACGGTTCATACATCGCATTCGATGAGAATGCAGCTGTAATCGTAAAAGAAGATAAGAGCCCACGTGGCACACGTATCTTTGGACCTGTTGCCCGTGAACTACGCGATAGAGATTTCATGAAAATCGTATCGTTAGCACCAGAAGTTATCTAATTAACCCTATATAAGCTTGAAAGCACAAGCGTGCAGGAGGTGTAACTCATGCCAAGGCTGAAAAAAGTACTCGAATCTCATAACAACAAATTGCACGTGAAAAAAGACGATACGGTTATCGTCATTACCGGTAAAGACAAAGGTAAGAAGGGCCGTATTATCGCTGCGTACCCGCGTGAAAACCGCGTTCTCGTAGAAGGTGTTAACATGGTGAAGAAACATACTCGTCCATCTCAAACGAATCCACAGGGCGGTATTATCGAACAAGAAGCACCAGTTCACGTGTCAAACGTTATGCATATCGATCCGAAAAGCGGTAAAGTAACACGTATCGGATACAAAGTGCTAGACAACGGCAAGAAAGTTCGGATCGCGAAACGTTCCGGAGAAGTAATCGACTAACCGTCACTGTATGAAAGGAGGTCCATGAACAATGGTAGCAAGATTGAAAGGTCGCTTTCTTAACGAAATAACTCCTGCTCTTATGCAGAAGTTCAACTATACGTCAGTCATGCAAGTACCGAAAGTTGAGAAGATTGTTATCAACATGGGGGTAGGCGAAGCGGTTTCCAATTCGAAAATCCTAGATGTAGCTGTTGAAGAACTACGTATCATTTCCGGTCAAAAACCAGTCGTAACTCGTGCGAAGAAGTCTATTGCAGGCTTCAAGCTTCGTGAGAACATGCCAATCGGAGTTAAAGTTACATTGCGCGGTGAGCGCATGTACCACTTCCTTGACAAGCTGATTAACATTTCCCTTCCGCGTGTACGCGACTTCCGCGGTGTATCCAATAAAGCATTTGATGGCCGCGGTAACTATACGCTTGGCCTGAAAGAGCAATTGATATTCCCAGAAATCGAGTACGATAAAGTTGATAAAGTACGCGGTATGGATATCGTCATCGTCACGACGGCAAAAACGGACGAAGAATCTCGTGAATTGCTGACCCAAATGGGCATGCCGTTCACGAAGTAATCCACTTTTAGGAGGTGTAATACCCAGTGGCAAAAACTTCGATGAAAGTGAAGCAACAACGCACACCGAAATTTAAAGTGCAAGCATATACGCGCTGTGAGCGTTGCGGCCGTCCGCATTCTGTTTTGCAAAAGTTTAAAATTTGCCGGATTTGTTTCCGCGAGTTAGCACATAAGGGCCAGATTCCTGGCGTTAAAAAAGCAAGCTGGTAATCAGCCTAGTTCGGGAAGGAGGTTAACACAATGGTTATGTCTGATCCGGTTGCAGATATGTTGACGCGTATTCGTAACGCGAATGTCGTTCGTCACGAAACCGTAGAAATGCCCGCTTCGAAATTGAAGAAGCAAATCGCTGAAATTCTTAAGCGTGAGGGTTTCATACGCGATGCTGAATATATCGAGGACAACAAACAAGGGATTATTCGTATTTTTCTGAAATACGGCCCTAACCAAGAGCGCGTTATTACAGGTTTGAAGCGTATCTCCAAACCAGGTTTGCGCGTTTACACGCAATCAACTGAAATCCCTCGCGTGCTCGGAGGACTTGGAATTGCTATTATTTCCACTTCCAAAGGTATTATGACGGATAAAGAAGCTCGTCAAGTTAAATCAGGCGGCGAAGTAGTCTGCTACGTATGGTAAGTAACAAGTCACAAAGATAGGAGGTGTAACAATGTCCCGTATTGGTCGCAAACCAATCCAAGTGCCTAACGGCGTAAGCATCAACTTGGACAACACAGTTATTACTGTAAAAGGACCGAAAGGAACTCTTTCCCGTGAATTTCACAAAGAAATGCAAGTGAATGTAACGGAAACAGAAGTCTTAGTAGAACGTCCTTCCGATAATAAATTGCATCGTTCCCTGCACGGAACAACTCGCAGCATCATCGCTAACATGGTGAGYGGAGTTACTGAAGGCTTCTCGAAAAACTTGGAGCTAGTAGGCGTTGGTTACCGTGCAAGTAAATCTGGTGATAAAATCGTACTTAACGTCGGTTATTCTCATCCAGTGGAGATCGCTCCGGATAATGGAATCGAGTTTGATGTACCTGCTAACACGAAAATTACTGTTCGCGGTATCGACAAAGAACTCGTAGGCGCAACTGCTGCTAAAATCCGTTCCGTACGTGAGCCTGAGCCGTATAAAGGTAAAGGTATCAAGTATGAAGGCGAACGCATCATCCGTAAAGAAGGTAAGTCAGGTAAGAAAAAATAAGCAAACCGTAGGTTTGCTTAAGATAGTGGTTTAAGGCATAAGGAAAGGAGTGAACTTTGTATGATTACGAAAGGCGACAAAAACAAGGCACGTCTGAAAAGACACCTGCGTGTTCGTAAAAAAATTAACGGTACAGCTGCACGTCCGCGTCTATCTGTATTCCGTTCCTCCAAGCATATGTACGCACAATTAATCAACGATGTAACAGGCGAAACAATCGCATCTGCATCCACACAGGATAAAGAATTGGTTGAAGCGATCGGCAACGGTGGAAACATCGAAGCTGCTACAAAAGTTGGAGAATTGGTTGCGAAACGCGCTCAAGCGAAAGGGGTAACCCAAGTAGTATTTGACCGCGGCGGTTACTTGTATCACGGCAGAATTCAGGCACTAGCTACTGCAGCTCGCGAAGCTGGCCTCGAATTCTAATCGACTTTATTTATAAGGAGGTTAAACGACTTGCGTGTAGATCCAAATACGTTAGAACTGACTGAAAAAGTAGTTAATATCAATCGTGTATCTAAAGTTGTTAAAGGCGGACGCCGCTTCAGCTTTAGCGCACTTGTAGTAGTCGGCGACGGTAAAGGCTACGTTGGCGCAGGGATCGGTAAAGCAGGCGAAGTACCTGATGCAATCCGCAAAGGTATTGAAGATGCTAAGAAAAACCTGATCCACATTCCAATCGTTGGAACAACAATTCCACATCTTGTACTCGGACATTTCGGCGCTGGAGAAGTTCTCCTTAAGCCTGCATCCGAAGGTACTGGTGTTATCGCTGGTGGCCCAGTTCGTGCAGTTCTTGAACTTGCTGGTGTCGGCGACATTTTGACCAAATCGCTCGGTTCTTCGAACTCTATGAACATGGTTAACGCAACGCTCGAAGGTCTTTCACGTTTGAAACGTGTAGAAGAAGTTGCTAAGTTACGTGGGAAAACAGTCGAAGAGCTGTTACGCTAAGGAGGGAATTACGATGGCAAAATTGCAAATCACCCTCGTTCGCAGTTTGATCGGTCGCAACGAGAAACAACGCGCAACGGTTGAATCTTTGGGTCTTAAAAAGATTCGTCAAGCTGTTGTTTTGAACGATAGCCCGGCTATTCGCGGCATGGTTAATCATGTCAGCCACTTGATCAAAGTAGAAGAAGTTTAAAGTTAGTACATTTCGTTAGAAATATATAAGGAGGTGCACGAACGATGAAATTGCATGAGCTAGCTCCAGCACCCGGATCGACCCAAGCGCCTAAGCGCAAAGGTCGGGGTATCGGTTCCGGTAACGGCAAAACAGCAGGTCGTGGTCACAAAGGGCAAAACGCTCGTTCCGGTGGCGGCGTTCGTCCTGGTTTCGAGGGCGGACAAAACCCATTGTATCGTCGAGTGCCGAAGCGTGGATTTAACAACGTCTTCCGTAAAGAGTACGCGATTGTCAACATTGAAGAGCTAAATGCCTTTGCAGCAGGTACTGAAGTCACTCCAGATGTTCTTCTTGAGACAGGGATTGTCAAAAACCCACTCGCAGGAATTAAAATTTTGGGTACTGGTGAAGTTAAAGTTCAACTTACTGTAAAAGCAAACAAGTTCTCTCAATCTGCGGTAGAGAAAATCCAGGCTGCCGGCGGTAAAACCGAGGTGATCTAATTGTTCAAAACCGTGTCCAATATTTGGAAAGTGGTGGATCTTCGTACAAGGATCCTATTCACCCTTTTCATTCTACTGATATATCGAATCGGTGCTTTTATACCGGTACCAGGTGTAAACAAAGATGTGTTTAAGCAAGTTGATTCAGCAGGAGCGGATCTTTTCGGCTTGCTTAACACTTTTTCCGGCGGTGCTTTGTTCCAATTCTCAATTTTCGCAATCGGAATTACGCCATATATTACAGCTTCGATTATCGTACAGCTGTTATCTATGGACGTTATTCCCAAGTTTGCGGAGTGGGCAAAGGAAGGCGAGAACGGTAAACGTCAACTCGCGCAAATCACTCGTTACGGTACAGTTGGTCTAGGTTTAGTGCAAGGTTTTGCAACAGCTATCGGATTTAATCGTTCATACGGTTATGAAATGATCGTTGGAGCAACATTCGTTGATTACTTACTGATTGCTATTATTTTGACTGCAGGTACTGCTTTCTTGATGTGGCTCGGTGAACAAATTACCGAAAAAGGAATCGGAAATGGTATTTCGATTCTGATCTTCGCAGCAATTGCAGCTGGTATTCCTGGACACATTCGGACGATCTATCAAGATCAGTTCGTAGGTGCAGAAGACCAATTGTTCTTGAACATCGTTAAGATGGTATTGATCGTGATTGCGATCATCGCAATCATTGTGGGTGTCATCTTTGTACAACAAGGTATTCGTAAAATCCCTGTACAATACGCTAAACGTGTTGTTGGACGGAAGATGTATGGTGGACAGTCAACTCATATTCCTATGAAAGTGAACGGTGCAGGTGTTATTCCGGTCATTTTCGCAGTGTCTCTGATTATGTTCCCAATTACGATTGCACAGTTCTGGGCTAACCAGGCTTGGGCAACTTGGATAATTAATAATATGAGCTATGACAAACCGCTGGGTATGGTATTGTACGTATTGTTAATCATCGGGTTTACCTTCTTCTACACTTTCGTACAGATTAATCCGGTTCAAATGGCTGATCAAATGAAGAAAAATGGCGGATATATTCCAGGTATTCGTCCAGGAAAGCCAACTTCGTCTTACCTAACACGCGTTATGTCGCGTATTACGTTGACAGGTGCAATTTTCTTGGCGGTTATCTCAATCATTCCGGTGTTCTTCGGGTCACTTGCTGGATTACCTAAGTCAGTGCAGCTAGGTGGTACTTCATTACTAATCGTTATCGGTGTTGCACTTGATACGATGAAGCAAATCGAGAGCCAGTTGATCAAACGCCATTACAAAGGGTTTATCAATAAATAACAATAGGTTCTGACCGGGCTTCCGCTTTCGTCTACCAGATGGTGCGGAACCCGCCCGAACCTATTGTGCTTAAAGCGAGGAACTCAGCAATGAACATTTTATTCATGGGCCCTCCGGGAGCCGGTAAAGGTACTCAAGCTGAACGGATCGTAGAAGAGTTCGGTATTCCCCACATTTCCACTGGCGATGCATTCCGCCTCGCTATGAAACAAGGAACTGCACTCGGGCTCAAAGCGAAGGAGTATGTCGATCAAGGACTACTTGTTCCCGATGAGATTACGAATGGTATTGTTAAAGAACGTCTGGCACTAGAAGATTGCAACAAAGGGTTTTTGCTTGACGGTTTTCCTCGCACACTTCAACAAGCCGAAGCGCTTGACAGTATGCTTGTGGAGTTAGGCCGCAATATTGACCATGTTGTTAATCTAAAGGTTGACCGCGGACTGCTGCTTGCTCGCTTGACGGGTAGACGCATCTGTAGAACTTGTGGAACGACCTATCATGTAATTTTTAATCCATCTAAGGTTGAAGGTATTTGCGACAAAGACGGTGGAGAATTGTATCAACGTTCAGACGATACAGAGGAAAAGGTAGGCACTCGTTTGGATGAGTATACATCCAAAACTGCTCCTTTACTTAATTACTATAGTGATAAAGGTCTCCTGCGCGAAGTCGACGGCGAGAAGGACATTGATGTTGTAACAGCAGACATCATTTCCAACATGCGAGGTTCATTGTAATGATTATTTGCAAATCCGATTCGGAACTGCGATATATGAGAGAAGCTGGACGCATCGTTGCGGAAACGCATCGTTTAATGTCGCAAGCTGTGAAACCAGGCATCACTACTCGTGAGCTTGACCAAATCGCTGAAGCGTACATTAAAAGCCAAAATGCTGTTCCATCCTTCAAAGGTTACAATGGTTTTCCTTCGAGCATTTGCGCTTCTGTGAATGACGAGCTGGTGCACGGCTTCCCTGGTTCACGCAAGTTGAACGAAGGCGATATTATTAGCATCGATATCGGCGCACAGTTCGAAGGATTTCATGGTGACTCGGCTTGGACCTATGCGGTCGGAGCAGTATCTAATGAGGTTCAAAAACTGCTTGATGTAACGGAGCAATCGCTATATGCGGGACTGCAGTTAATCAAGCCCGATGTGAGATTATATACAATATCGCACGCTATTCAAAAGGTTATTGAAGATGCAGGGTATTCGGTTGTCCGTGAGTATGTAGGACATGGAATTGGTGCGGACCTTCATGAGGAACCACAAATTCCAAACTACGGCTTACCAGATCGCGGTCCCCGTCTTAAACCGGGAATGGTGCTTGCAATAGAACCAATGGTCAACATTGGTGAACGCTATGTCCGTACACTTGAAGACAATTGGACGGTCGTAACGGAAGACGGTTCATGGTGCGCTCATTTCGAGCACACAGTAGCCGTAACTGAGGACGGCTTTGAAATATTGACCATTTTGCCGAAGCAGCCGTAGTTATGATGATGGTAGCTCGTCCCCAGATTGGTCAGTTAGTCAAAGTACTTCGTGGTAAAGATGAAGAAAGCTATGCCGTCATCATCTCTGTCGTCGATGAACGATTCGTGATGATTGTGGACGGTAACAAACGCCGATTCGATCAACCGAAGAAAAAGAACGTTCTACATCTCGAGTTACTACCTGCCATTAGTCAAGAGGTATCAAGCAGCATGCTTGAAACAGGCAGAGTGACCAATGCCAAGTTGCGTTATGTGATTCAGAAGTACGCGTATGCGAAAGGAGAATGACGGTGGCTAAGGAAGACGTCATTGAGGTCGAAGGAACGGTTATAGAGCCGTTGCCGAATGCCATGTTCAAGGTGGAGCTGGAGAACGGTCATCAAATTCTCGCACACGTTTCCGGCAAGCTCAGAATGCATTTTATTCGCATCCTGACTGGAGACAAAGTGGTAATACAGTTATCGCCTTATGATTTATCAAGAGGGCGCATCACCTATCGTAAGTAGTCCTTTGAGACTCGCTTACGAAAGATTCGGGAGGTAATCACAATGAAGGTCAGACCTTCGGTAAAGCCGATCTGCGAAAAATGCAAAGTCATTCGTCGCAAAGGCAACGTTATGGTGATTTGTGAAAATCCGAAACACAAACAAAAACAAGGATAGAAGGAGGGGAATATAGCCTATGGCACGTATATCTGGTGTGGACTTGCCGCGTGATAAACGCGTCGAAATTGCCCTGACGTACATTTTCGGTATTGGTAAAACAACATCGCAAAGAATTTTGAAAGAATCCGAAGTGAGTTTTGATACTCGCGTTCGTGACCTTACAGAAGACGAATTGGCTCGCTTGCGTGAAGCAATCGATAAATCAGTTCGAGTGGAAGGCGACCTACGTCGTGAAATTTCACTAAACATCAAACGTTTGACTGAAATCGGATGCTATCGCGGTCTTCGTCACCGTCGTGGTCTACCTGTTCGCGGTCAACGTACGAAAACAAATGCTCGTACACGCAAAGGTCCTCGTCGGACTGTAGCTAACAAGAAGAAATAAGAAAGGGGGATAATGGACAATGGCTAAACCAAAAAAAGTCGTTCGTACGAAACGTCGCGACCGGAAAAATATTGAGACTGGCGTTGCGCACATTCGCTCAACGTTCAACAATACGATCGTTACGATCACGGATCCGCACGGAAATGCTATTTCATGGGCAAGCTCTGGTAACATGGGTTTCAAAGGCTCACGTAAGAGCACGCCGTTCGCAGCTCAATTGGCTGC
Organism: Paenibacillus sp. P4_A7; assembly: GCF_056402455.1. Classification (NCBI taxonomy): domain Bacteria; kingdom Bacillati; phylum Bacillota; class Bacilli; order Caryophanales; family Paenibacillaceae; genus Paenibacillus; species Paenibacillus sp. P4_A7. Next base: position 25,791 of record NZ_JBFUHJ010000028.1, read on the forward strand.
TGAAACTGCAGCGAAAGCTGCTATGGAGCATGGCATGAGAACAGTCGAAGTGATGGTAAAAGGACCAGGCGCTGGCCGTGAAGCAGCAATACGCTCGCTTCAAGCTGCTGGATTGGAAGTTAACCTCATTAAAGACGTAACACCAGTTCCTCATAATGGATGCCGTCCTCCGAAACGTCGTCGCGTATAGTTAGATCAGCTGTGGTATCAAATATCAACAACTTGTGAATAATGGTTGTGAAGGTTTGGCATACTACAAGATTTGACATAATTAACGGTAAGGTAACGGAGAGCGACGTTTGAAGGAGGGTACTATTAGTGATTGAGATCGAAAAGCCGAAAATCGAAACCGTAGATTTGAACGACGAAGGAACTTACGGACGTTTCGTCGTCGAACCGCTGGAACGCGGCTACGGCACAACTCTTGGAAATTCGCTTCGCCGAATTTTGTTGTCGTCTTTGCCGGGTGCGGCAGTAACCTCGGTTCAAATCGACGGAGTGTTACATGAGTTCTCTACGGTTCCCGGAGTGATTGAGGATGTTACCGAAATCATTCTGAACCTGAAAGGCCTCTCGTTGAAAATCCACTCTGATGAAGAAAAAGTGTTGGAAATCGACGCGGAAGGCGAAGGGAATATTACAGCGGGCGACATTCGAGCTGATAGCGATGTCGAGATTTTAAGCCCTGATCTTCACATCGCAACCTTGGCCTCCGGCGCGCGGCTCCATATGCGGGTATTTGCTAATCGGGGACGTGGTTACGTGCAAGCGGACCGCAACAAGAAAGACGAACAACCGATTGGGGTAATACCTGTCGATTCGATCTACACACCAATTACTCGTGTTAATTACAGCGTAGAAAATACTCGCGTCGGTCAAGTAACAAACTATGACAAGTTAACGCTTGAAGTTTGGACTGATGGCAGTATTAGACCGGAAGAGGCTGTAAGCCTCGGCGCTAAAATTTTGACCGAGCATTTGGATTTGTTTGTCGGATTGACCGATGAAGCCAAAGACGCGGAAATAATGGTTGAGAAGGAAGAAGATAAGAAAGAGAAAGTTCTAGAGATGACGATCGAGGAACTTGACCTTTCCGTCCGTTCTTACAACTGCTTGAAACGCGCTGGCATCAATACCGTTCAAGAGCTGATCACGAAATCCGAAGAGGACATGATGAAGGTTCGTAACTTGGGCCGTAAATCCCTTGAGGAAGTACAAGAAAAGCTTGAAGAACTCGGTTTGGGCCTTCGCATGGAAGAGTAGTAACCAACTAGTGAAGACAAAAGAGCAAGGGAGGGGAAAACAAGATGGCATATCAAAAATTAGGACGTGACGCTAGTGCACGGAAAGCTTTGTTCCGTGACCTCGTTACAGACTTGTTCCTTTATGAGCGTATTCAAACGACTGAAGCTAAAGCGAAAGAAGTTCGTTCTATCGCTGAGAAATTGATCACTAAAGCTAAGCAAGGTGATCTTCATGCTCGTCGTCAAGTAGCTGCTTATGTTCGTCGCGAAACAGTAGACGGACAACAAGACGCTATTCAAAAGCTATTCTCCGAACTGGCTACCCGTTACTCGGAACGTGCTGGCGGATACACGCGTATTTTGAAACTAGGACCCCGTCGCGGCGACGCTGCGCCAATGGTTTACTTAGAACTAGTTGATCGTGCGTAATTGATCCAACATACGAGAAACGTACAAATCGTCCTTTTTTAAGGACGATGCCGTTTCACGTTAATATATAAGCATGTCCACAGCGTTAAACCTTGATCATGCTTGTATGAAGAGAAAAGGGTGGACCCTTGCGGCCACCTTTTTTTATTGGAAAGATTCAGAGGAAGCTCTTTAATACCATCATTCAACTACAAGCATGTCAAATCTGCGGTGAATACGGCAAATGGGGACGTTAGTTCGCAGAAGCACATCTTATTATGTCATATTAATGGCTATATGGGATGTAAGTATGCAGTATTGCATACTCAGAGGCATATTCTTACTGCCCTTGTAAAATGGCAGAAGAGAACGAAATAGCGCAGTAGCGCAAACGTAGAAGCATGATAGTAGAAGCGACCTTTATACCGCATTAGCGGCTCTTGAGGGCTTAGTACCGCATTAGCGGAGGCTATGCTTTATGGTCTTAATCCCCTGGTAACGGTGAGAGAACATATTGTAGCGCGGATCATAATTGCAAAGCGTGTCCTTAACGCCGTGTGAGCGGCTGGAGAGGACGTAAGCAGCTTGTATGTTGATAGGTGTCAAGGAGCATTCATAAGCTTGAAAACAAACATTCCGAGGCAATAGGGGGATGGTGAAATATGCGCAATATTTGCGTCAAAGTGAGCTATGACGGAGCTGGTTTCAACGGGTTTCAAACGCAGCCGTATGGCAGAACGGTTCAAAACGAAATTGAGAAGGCATTAAAGAAGCTGACGGGAGAGTCAATTCTAATAATTGGCTCTGGACGTACGGATGCTGGTGTGCATGCGCACGGTCAAGTATTTAACTTCTACACAGAGTCGACAATACCGACAGAACGTTGGGCAATTGCGTTAAACACACGATTGCCGAAGGATATTGTTATTATTGAAGCACTCGAGGTGCCGGAGCACTTTCATGCGAGACGATCTGCAAAACGAAAAACGTATCGATACACGATTGATACTGGGAAATTTCCTGATGTGTTCGGTCGCCAATACCGCTTTCATCATCCGACTCCACTGGATGTTAATGCGATGAGTGAAGGGATTCAATGCTTGGTCGGCGAGCATGATTTTTCTTCATTCACATCGATTCATTCAACGAAGCCTCATCATGTACGTTCAATCTATGAAGCTTATTTCGTACAAGAGGGACCCATTGTCCATATGTACGTTACAGGCAACGGTTTTCTGTATAATATGGTCCGTGTCATTATGGGAACTTTACTGTGGGTAGGCGAAGGCAAGCTTGCTTCGTCAGAAGTGAAAACTATATTAGAAGGCCGTAATCGGTCTTTGGCTGGACCTACTGCAATGCCGCATGGATTAATGTTATTGAGTGTTGAATATTCCAGTGGTTAGCTGTAATAAAAGCGGATAATCCACTTGCACTTAGCAATTATTTATAGTAGAATATAACTTGTGCTTTCGAAGTGGCTAACCCACAGCCCCGACTTTGATTGTCACAGACTTGGCGAACTACAATGAACTAACAAACCAACGTTTACGTTGTTATAAAAACGATTAATGTATGAAATTAAGGAGGATCATCCATGCGTACCACTTATATGGCTAAGTCAAATGAAGTTGAGCGTAAATGGTTCGTCGTTGATGCGGAAGGTAAAACACTAGGCCGTTTGGCTAGTGAAGTAGCTGCCCTAATTCGCGGCAAGCACAAACCTACATTTACACCTCATGTTGATACAGGCGATTTCGTCGTTGTTATCAACGCTGAGAAAATTCATTTGACAGGTAAGAAATTCACTGACAAAATGTACTACCGTCACTCGATGTATACAGGTGGTTTGAAAGTTACACCTGCTAACGAGATGATCAAAAACAAACCAGAGCGCGTTATCGAATTCGCGGTACACGGTATGTTGCCTAAGAACCGTCTTGGTAACAAAATGAAGCTTAAACTTAAAGTATACGCAGGTGCGGAACATCCACATCAAGCACAAAACCCTGAAGTTTACGAACTTCGCGGGTAATAAAGAGGAGGACAAGTTTCATGGCTCAAGTTCAATACTATGGAACCGGTCGTCGTAAACACTCTGTTGCACGTGTACGTCTTGTGCCGGGTGAAGGACGAATCATTATTAACAAACGCGACCTTAATGAATATTTCGGTTTAGAAACGCTTAAACTGATTGTAAAACAACCGCTTAACCTTACTGATACATTGTCAAACTACGATGTACTAGTAATCGCTAACGGTGGCGGTATGTCCGGCCAAGCCGGCGCTATTCGTCATGGTATTTCACGCGCTCTGCTTAAAGCAGATCCTGAATTCCGTCCAGCTCTAAAACGTGCAGGCTTCCTGACACGTGATCCGCGTATGAAAGAACGTAAAAAATACGGTCTTAAAGCGGCTCGTCGCGCTCCACAATTCTCGAAACGTTAATTTATACGACAAATGCCTTCTCTGTTTATCAGAGAAGGCATTTTTTTGTGCTTTTTTAAATATAAGAAAGTATAAGTTTTATCATACACTCGTCTTATATTTCAACGTGAAACGAGTTTATGCCGCCAAAGATGGCGAAAACCGTTTGCACTAGTAAAAACAAAAACTTTATTTCATTTTGGTGTGAACTGGTTATTGAACTTACGGGATTTAGGTCGTATAATTTAAATACAGACTAAACCAATAGGAATTAATGACGGAGGGTATGACAATGAACCTTTTTGAGAAAGAAGCATTAGTTAAGCAAAAGGCAGAAGAGCTAGAGAATGCATCGCCGGAAGAGATTTTGGCTTATGCAGTTGAAGCATTTCCTAATATTACGTTTGCATGCAGTTTTGGTGCAGAGGATGTAGTTCTTGTCGATATGCTCCAAAAGGTGAGCCCGAAAACAGATATTTTCTATTTAGATACAGATTTTCATTTTAAAGAGACCTATGAGACTCGTGATCTTATGGTGGAAAGATACCCTGGAATTCCGTTTGTTAAAGTTAGTCCTGAAATTACGCCTGAAGAGCAAGCTGCACAATTTGGAGAAGAGTTATGGAAATCCGATGCTAATGCTTGCTGTAACATTCGTAAAGTGAAACCTCTTACAAACATCTTGTCGAAGTACGAAGCTTGGATTACAGGTATACGTCGTGATCAAGCGCCTACGCGTGCAAATTCTAAAAAAGTTGAATATGATACAAAGTTTGGTCTAATTAAATTCAATCCGATCGCTCACTGGACTACTGAGGATGTTTGGAAATATATACGTGATAATAATGTAATTTATAACCCATTGCACGATCAAAACTACCCGAGCATAGGCTGTGAGCAATGTACTCGAAAAGTTATGCCAGGAGAAGACCCGCGCGCTGGACGTTGGGCTGGTCAAGAAAAAACAGAATGCGGACTGCATAAATAGGGAGGAAATAAAAAGTTATGACTCAAATTCCACCGCATGGCGGCGTACTGGTTAACCGTGTCGCTAATGGCGTTCATCGTGAAGCATTATTGAATGAAGCAAAGTCTCTGCCATCTATTTCAATTAATACATGGACTATATCTGATTTGGATTTAATAGCAGTAGGTGCTTTTTCTCCGCTCACAGGCTTTATGGTCGAAGCGGACTACCGTTCAGTTGTTGAAAGCATGCGTCTAGCGAATGGAACGGTCTGGAGCATACCTATTACACTTGCTGTAGAAGCAGCGAGAGCAGCTGAATTTGCAGTTGGACAACGTGCAGCTTTGATCGGTGAGGATGGCATTATCTATGCTGTGATTGATATTGACAGCATCTATACAGTTGATCATACGCTTGAAGCGATTAAGGTGTTCAAAACTGATGATCTAGCACATCCAGGTGTTGAAAAGCTGTTCGAACGTTCTACAACTCATATTGGCGGGGATATTACCGTTTTGAATCGTCCGCAGCCAGAGAAGTTTGAAGAGTTTTATTTTGAACCATCGGAAACGCGTCGTATTTTTGCAGAAAAAGGTTGGAAAACGATTGTAGGCTTCCAAACACGCAACCCCGTTCACCGAGCGCATGAGTATATTCAAAAAACAGCAATGGAAATAGTCGATGCTTTATTTCTAAATCCGCTTGTTGGTGAAACGAAATCCGATGATGTGCCGGCAAACGTGCGCATGACTTCATACCTTGCTTTATTGGAAAATTACTATCCAAAAGATCGCGTGTTTCTTGGTGTATTCCCAGCAGCTATGCGTTATGCAGGTCCTCGTGAAGCGATCTTCCATGCCATTGTTCGTAAAAACTATGGCTGTACACACTTTATAGTTGGTCGTGATCATGCTGGTGTAGGTGATTATTATGGTACTTATGAAGCACAGGATCTTCTGAAAACCATTCCTGTAGAGGATCTTGGCATTACGCCGCTCTATTTTGAACATAGCTTCTTCTGCAAAAAATGCGGCAATATGGGTACGACTAAAACATGTCCGCACGATAAAGAGCATCATTTGACACTTTCCGGTACTAAGGTTCGCGCATTGCTGCGTGACGGGATTTGCCCGCCTCCGGAATTCTCGCGTCCTGAGGTTGCGAAAATACTTATTGAAGGTATGTCTGAGCAGCCTGTTGTCTAAAAACTTTTAATTTTTCATAATCGACCGCCTCGTCCCATATAAATGAAAGTGAGCATAAGGCTTATCCTAATGGGTAAGACATAGCTTATTCATTTAGATGGAGGACGAGGTGGTTTTTTTATGCGCCGAATCAGTCGGCATGTTGTTATTTGGATGACGTATAAAGGGGCAATTCGAATAGGTATTGGTTTGCTCATCATTACGCTTACCGGAATTTTGCTTGGAAAAAGCATGCCAACTAATGAAACGTGGTCCTACTGGACAATGCCGCTCTCTGGTAAGACGATTGCTATAGATGCAGGGCATGGGGGAGCGGATGGTGGCGCGGTCAGTAAGCAAGGCGTAATTGAGAAAGATTTAAATTTAGCGATTGCTCTATATTTGCGTGATTATTTACAGCAAGCAGGGGCTGTCGTTATTATGACACGTGAAGGGGATTATGATTTGGCTACAGGGGATTCGCGTGCATACAGCAAGCGGAAGACTGAGGATTTAAAAAAGCGCGTAGCCTTCATTAACCAAAATAAGCCGTCTGCTGTGATCAGTATCCATATGAACAGTATACCTTCAGCGAAATGGTCGGGAGCACAGACTTTTTATCAGCAGGGAAATCACCCTGACAACTTAACTCTGGCGACCTTCATACAAGATGAGATTAAGCGTAATCTCGAAAATACGAATCGTGTTGCGAATACAGCAAAGGGTGTGTACCTGCTTAAGACGTTGACGGATATCCCAACCGCACTTGTTGAGGTTGGATTTTTGTCCAACCCAGGTGAGGCACAACGGCTTGCTGATACCGAATACCAACGTAAGGTTGCCGCATCAATCTATCAGGGCATACTCAGGTATGGCTCGGGTGAGAAGCTAAGTGGAAGTACGCTGCAGGAAGATGAACCTGTGTTATAATGAATAATGATTATTGTTTAGCTTTCATCATAAAAAGGTGGGATTGTTATCATGATAGCACGTGAGCAAGTAATAGAGGCCGTCGATTCTGTGACGGCAAAATATAGCGCGGAAAATGTAGTCATCCGCGATGTTATGGTTAAGGACCGTCAGGTTTCCATGACGGTCCTTGGGGTTAGCGCGGCTGCGCAGCCCGCGCTCGAAGCCTCGCTCCGCGAGGCACTGGCGCACCTCGGCGCCGAAACCGTGCATTGCCGGTTTCGTGACGAGGCTGCGCCTGTCGCAGGCGCTGCTGCGCAGCCTGCGGCAGCTAAAGCGCCGGCCGCGGCTAGAGCCGGTGCCGGCAAAGCTGGCGGGCCCGCACCTGTGCAGGGGCACGGTGCCGGGCTTGCTAACCCGCTGCTGGATCCTAGCAGCGGAGTGCAGTTCATCGCCATCGCCAGCGGCAAAGGCGGCGTAGGCAAATCAACGGTGACCGTCAATTTAGCGGTCGCCTTAGCCCGCAAGGGCAAGCGCGTCGGAATCATTGACGCTGACATCTACGGCTTTAGCGTGCCCGATATGATGGGCATCGAGGAGCGTCCGGATGTCGTCAATGAACGTGTTATTCCAATAGAGAAATTCGGCGTTAAAGTGATGTCGATGGGCTTCTTCGTCGAAGACAACAGCCCGATCGTATGGCGCGGACCGATGCTTGGCAAAATGCTCCGCAACTTCTTTCAAGAAATTGAATGGGGCGAGCTGGACTACTTATTGCTGGATTTGCCGCCAGGTACAGGTGATGTAGCACTTGACGTACATCAGATCATTCCACAAAGCAAAGAAATTATCGTTACTACACCGCATGCGACTGCTGCATTTGTAGCTGCAAGAGCAGGGGCGATGGCGATTAAGACAGAGCATGAAATTATCGGTGTCGTGGAAAATATGTCCTATTACGTATCTGCTGCAACAGGGGAGAAGGAATATGTATTTGGACGCGGAGGCGGCGCTCGTCTTGCAGAGACGCTGAATTCCGAGCTGCTTGCACAAATCCCGCTTGGCGCACCGGATAATCATATATCTGAACCTGATTTTGCACCGTCCGTCTATAATGCCGACTCAGAGACGGGTAAACTGTATCTGGAGCTAGCGGATCGTGTCTTAAGTAAATATACAAATTAATTATTAATCAATTAAAAAGGCCCGAACATTTGTTTTCTGATGCATTGTAAATGCTTCATTGGACAAGTTGTTCGGGCTTTTGTTTTTTGTTTGCTTAAAAATAACTCTATAAGAATACGCTAACCTTATTCTCCGCTAGCATCTCCGCTTGCTTCTCCACTTGCTTCTTCACTTTTCTGTTCTTCATCATCCGATGCCTTTTCTGAATCTTCTTCTTTCTTCTTATCCACTTTTTCATCAGGAGGAGGCTTAAGCTCATCTTGTACAGCTTTCTTCATAAGATCAAGAACTTCTAGCCGGAACAAAGGATTTTGCATCGATTCCTGCATTAAGGACATTACTTGCTTGCGATACTGCGTGCTTTGCAGCACCTCGAGAATCATTTTATCCATTTCCGGTGTTTTAAGCACTTTAACTAATTCAGACTGATAACCAGGATCTTTAATTAGCTCTTTATGAATATCTTTATTTTGTTTATTAATTGCTTTTGCGAATTCTCCTGCAAAGCGAGTGTCCGTCATTAGCTTCTTAATGACCTTGTCGTAATCAGGAGAAATAAGCACATCCTTAACCGCTAATCGAACTTCTTCTTGATCTTGAATAGATAACAGCTTCGACGTCTGACCGCTATAGCCGGCTAGCTGTTGTGAGGATTGCTGAAGCGCCTTTTGAGCATCTTCTGTTTTCAAAATATCAATGACCATCGTTTTCATATCCTTATAACTGGTTTGCTGACCGCCACCCCCGCCTGAGGGCTCAGCACCACAGCTTGTTAATACGACTGCCATTGCTGCTATGAGCGAAATAAAAGCCCATCTAATGCGCATATATTCTTTAGCTCCTTCCTAAGTCAGCACATCTATGTTCAATTAGTCAGACAAATCATCTGAAAAATGTTGATCTGTTATGTTATTATGCGCATTGTTCACCGTATTATCATGGAGAGCAATTAGCTTTTTGTTGTGAACGTGGTAAAATAAAGGGTATTGTGGAAGCAAGCTTCAACTTCAACTTTCAGGAGGAAAATGAACGTGAATTTAAAAAAGTGGTTCTTTTTATTTTGGAGCACTATGGCGGTAGGGGCGGTAGTCTGTGTGATTGCCGGTGCAATTATGCAATGGACAGATCCATCCTTTGGATTTTTGGGATTAAAAGCCGCTGGATTTAATGCATTAATGATGGCTATGGTAGGCCTGATGATTGGCGCATTTAGTCAAATGGGCTTCTTTGCTTACTTATCACTAAACTATATTGCACTTAGCGTATTTGGCAAAAAATATTTATGGAACACGCTTCAAGGCTACACAACCTTATTTGCGGTTGCAGGCTTAGGTTATCTGTTGTTTGAGCAACGAGTAAACAATTGGTTTTTCTGGGTGTTGCCGCTTGTCCTGCTGATTTTCTCTTTCCTCGTGTCGTGGTTGAAAGTGAAGCAAACGAACAAAACAGCGTTTGTTCCAACCATGTTTCTTATGTTCGTAATCACTTTCATTGAAGCTTGGCCAGCACTCCAAGGGGAAACAAATGTATCTGCCATTGTATTTATGATGATCCCATTATTCATTTGTAATGCGTACCAAATTATGATGATGCATCGAATGGCCAAAAAAGAAACAACCGACCCTGCAGCAATTGCCGCAAAGCCGGTTATATAAACATTTATTCTAAAGCGGCGGCATTGAGTTGCGGGAAGGTAGACGTAGTCTTATCCTGCACAGCTTTGCCGTCGATTTCTGTTTGAGATAGCAATGCGGATACAGTTACAAAATCATAGCCTTTTTCTCGGAGCTGATCAATAATGACGGGAAGGGCCTCATGTGTTTGTTTCACAGAATCGCTTGCATGCAGCAGAATGATATCACCAGGATGAGCTCGTGTTACGACACGGTTAATAATTTTATCCGTCCCGATATTCATCCAATCCAGTGAATCCGTATCCCATTGGATGACCTTGTATTGAAGATCATCTGCTATACGCAGTACTCTTTTGTCAAAATCCCCGTTTGGCAGCCTAATTAAATTCGGTTGTTTACCGATCATATCGGACAAGATGGAATGTGCGGTCGTAATTTGCTTGCGGATTTCTTCATCACTTAACTTGCTGTAGTTGTCATGCTTATGACCGTGACTACCGATTTCAAATCCAGCATCCAATATTTTTTTTACAATATCGGGATGAGATTTGCTCCAAGGCGATGATAAGAAGAAGGTTGCCTGTTTGACGTTCTTCTCCTTTAGCACATTAAGAATGGGTTCCGTTCGTTTATCTCCCCAGCTAATGTCGAAGGTCAGAGAGACGACCTTTTCGTCCGTTGGCACACTGTAAATAGCGGCAGGCTGCTGAGGTGCGAAGACTGTGATGTTGTCGCGCTCAGCGTATATGATGCCAACTGAAAATACAACTGCGACTGCAATTAGAAAATACCTTTTCAGCTTTCGTCCATTCAACACATAAAAGAAACTCATGAGGTAGGGCTCTCCTTTCTAATAGAAGCTTGTACAAAGATAAAAAAGTATAATGTCACGGTTTATACTCGGCTATCTTTTATCGCGCGACGAGCTTAAGGCCACCATGGAAGGCTTAAGTCATTTGCGCTTGTAGTACAATCTATGCTCGTACACAAAAGATATTCATCTATATTTAGAAACTTAAGTATTAGGAGATGATTAAATTGTTTAAACGTGCAGCTATAATAGGACATTTCAAGCAAATGAATCATTATATTGCGGTTGGTTTTGTTTTATTTTTTGCAGGGATGGTTATAGGAGGCACTAATCCAGCGTTCCATGCTTTTCTGGATAGTCAAATAGCAGGCCTAGAGCAACTGACGAATGTTATTGATCAATCCAAAAATCCAACATTGACAATGATGATCGTGATCTTTCTGAACAATGCAATCAAATCAATATTAGTTATATATGTTGGTGCGTTGCTAGGGATCGTACCTATATTGTTTCTCGTGATTAATGGAATGGTAATTGGTTACTTATTGCAAAATATTGCGGATCTACATGGGGGAGCGCATGTATTCGAAATTATCGTGAAGGGATTGCTTCCACACGGGATCATTGAGATTCCAGCGATTATTATTGCGTGTGCTTACGGATTGCGTTTTGGGGTCCTCTCTTTTAAAGGGCTAGGGTCACTATTATTCGCAAGATCGAAGCTGCCTGCCATAGGTCGTGATATTGAAACATTCCTCATTCGAAGTATTCCTGTAATGGTTATTTTAACTGTATCGTTGCTCGTTGCCTCTGTGATTGAAAGTACAATTACATTATGGTTGTTAAAAATGTAATAATTTTTCCAATATTTGAGCATAACAGTAAAGCAGTGTCGTAACGCATTTGCGTGAGACGTTGCTTTTTTGTTCGATTATAAGAATTTATAAGTGATCACTTATAAATACGAGCTTATATATCTGATAAACGAGGTTACCCCGCCGCCATTGGTGGAGACATTCGTTTACGTTTGGAAATGGGCTTAAGTAACGCTTATAATCAGCCGCGAAACGTAAGCTGTACAGCCATAATGGTGACATCAGTCGTTTGCGCTTAGTTCTAAGACGATCCATTTACGTGCTTTACATCTAAAGGAGGTCGCTCACGGCTATGCTCGGAATACTATTCAACGATAAAGAATGCAAAGAACTCGACTACGTCCTTCGCAAGGAATTAGATGAAATGTTATTGGATCTCAGTGATTCAAGATTAGACGGTGATATTAAGACAGCCATTACAAGAAGGTACAAAGTAATCTTTAGAATGTACGCCCGAATCGCCTCCCCAAAAGAGCTGTCACGATATGCGCTTAATGCCCGTTCATACAGATAAAACAACTTTTTTAAAAAAACTTTCAAAAAGGGGTTGCAATTGAACGGGCCCCTGTGATATATTATTTCTTGTCGCCGATGAGACACACGCCGACAACACGAAAAAAGATTGCTCTTTGAAAACTGAACAACGAGTATTAAACTGCCCTAAAGATCCTTATGGATCATTAGAAAAGCGATAAAAGATTGAGCAAGTCAAACACCAATTTGGAGAGTTTGATCCTGGCTCAGGACGAACGCTGGCGGCGTGCCTAATACATGCAAGTCGAGCGGATTTAGTTAAAAGCTTGCTTTTAATTAAATTAGCGGCGGACGGGTGAGTAACACGTGGGTAACCTGCCTTTAAGACTGGGATAACATTCGGAAACGGATGCTAATACCGGATAGGCGATTTGGTCGCATGATCGAATCGAGAAAGATGGAGCAATCTATCACTTAGAGATGGACCCGCGGCGCATTAGCTAGTTGGTGAGGTAACGGCTCACCAAGGCGACGATGCGTAGCCGACCTGAGAGGGTGATCGGCCACACTGGGACTGAGACACGGCCCAGACTCCTACGGGAGGCAGCAGTAGGGAATCTTCCGC
>NZ_JBFUHJ010000029.1:0-37274 GCF_056402455.1 Paenibacillus sp. P4_A7
TTGTAATAGAGATGAATGAATTGTAATAGAGATGAATGAAGCTTCTAGTCAAACATTAGGATATCATCGTTCTGAGCTGCTTGGGGAGCCGATTGCTCGTTTAGTTGAACCAGGAAGCAGGCATCTGCTTCAGGAGACGTTTGAGCAGGCTTTGAATGGCGAAGCAGGACAGACCAATATTAATATTACACATCGTTCAGGCTTTCCTTTAGAGCTGCAGGTCGTTTGTGCTCCAATGATCCGAGAAGATGAAGTGATCGGTACCGTAATGATTTGTCATGATCTAAGCGATCGCAAACGAAACGTAGAACGTATCCGCTACATGGCTTATTACGATGATATGACCGGCTTGCCGAATCGAACTTTGTTTCAAATGAAGTTATCTGAGACATTAGCAAGGGCCAAAGAGGAAGAGCGTGTAGTTGGTATTTGTTACTTGGATCTGGATCGTTTTAAGCTGGTTAATGCTTCCTTCGGTCGGGAGTTTGGCGATATGCTTCTCATGCAGGTTGCAGAGCGGCTGAATAGAGATCTTTCAGATAATGATTTTGCAGCTCGAATGGAAGGCGATGAATTCGCTTTGTTATTTTGTAATGTGCAATCTGAAAAGCACTTGTTTGATCTGTCTCGCCAGCTTTTGAAATCGATCGAGGAGCCTTATGAATTAAAAGGTTTTCCGCTACATATAACAGCAAGTATAGGTTCGGTAACGAATCGTGATGAAGAGGATGACGGATATACGCTCATTAAGAAAGCGGATATGGCTCTTGTGAAGGTGAAGGAAAGCGGCAAAAATGACTGTCTGCTCTATTCAGAGAGCTGGAGTAATTCTTCATTTGAGCGTCTTACTCTCCAGCATGAAATGTATCGCGCCATTCAGCGTAATGAGTTTATTCTACACTACCAGCCTCAATATGATTTGGTATCGGGAACAATAGTCGGTGTAGAGGCGCTTGTAAGGTGGATGCATCCGATTAAGGGCATGATGCCGCCAGGAAGTTTTATTCCGTTAGCAGAAGAGAGCGGAATGATCGTTCAAATTGGAGACTGGGTGCTTGAAGAAGCATGCCGTCAAAATAAAGCTTGGCAGGATGCTGGGTTTGCACCAATGCCTGTATCGGTCAATCTATCGATTAGACAATTTGTGCAAAATGATTTGGCAAGCAAGGTTGCTTCCGTTCTTGAAAGAACGGGGCTAGATTCTAAATATTTGGATTTAGAAATTACCGAATCAATGACGATGGACGTAAGTCATGTGTCCCGTTGTTTACTCGCTTTAACGGATCTCGGAGTTGGGATTAGTGTTGACGACTTCGGCACAGGCTACAGCTCATTTCATTATTTGAAAAACTTTCCGATTGACCGTTTGAAGATAGATCGCTCTTTCGTGCGTGACATTCAGCAGGATCCAAGTGATGCGGAGATCGTTGCTGCTATCATAGCGATGGCYCATAATCTTAACATACAGGTTATTGCTGAAGGTGTTGAGAACAAGGAGCAGCTGGATTTTTTGCGTAAGCATAATTGTGATGAAATACAAGGCTTCTTCTGGAGCCCACCCGTACCGAGCGACAACATTGAAGAATTGTTATCGGCTAGCTGAAAGAAAAATACCGGTTCAGTGTCTGCATCGCAGTCACTAGAACGGGTATTTTTCTTTCCAATTACTATTGAGAGAAGTCTTCTATTTCGTTTAAGCGGAATGTATATACTTGTTTCTCGTCGACGTGATAAACCGTTATCAAACTATCTTTTTCATCCACGTTAATTATTCTACAAGGGATATTGAGCATGATTCCAAGACCCTTGTTCACGATAAGTCTAATTAATGCATTACTTTTCATTAATGCTCGTATGGGCTCGAAGCCGCTATTAGATTCGGAAGTAAGTGGAACGTCAACAACAGATGAAGCGTTTGCTTTCTGCTCGTCAATTTGTTCACCGAGCTTTATTCCCGACAATACGCGATAATCTAGAAAATCACAGTTGTTGAGTGCGTGAAGCAGTTGCTCTAGCGCGATGGCATTATTTTTACTTTTGAAAAGCACCTCGACATTAAAGACGAATGATGATTGTTCTGAGGATGTGGATGCAGATGCATTTTGCTGTTTCATATGACCTCCGTACTAGATGTTGTCTGTCTAATATACCATATTTGAACCGTTTATATAATATTGTGCTGCTGTAAAAGACAAGAGATATAGCTCGAAATACAAGGGAGTCAGGTAAGAGCAAGTATATCTTGACATTGTTCATAAGTGATATAGAATAATAATTGAATTAAACTTAATCATTAAGAATTAATAAAATTCTTTCAAAATTGTATTCAAGGGGGGGGAAGACAATGAACAGAGAGAGCTTACTTATTTATGGGGCTCTTTGTATACTTTTAGTTGTACTGCTTAGTTTCAATTTTCTGGATTTAGGCAGAGGGAATAGTGATTCTAATTCTGATTATGCATCTATGCTTGGAGAGGATACGTTTCCGATTGGCATTTATTATCAGCCTGCTCCAGAACATACTACCTTCGAAAAATATGAAGAACTTAAAAAAATGAATGTCAACTTCATTGTAGGTACTAATGGCATTACTAATCCTGAAACTACCGATGCTGCACTCAAACAAATTGAAGCGAACGGATTAAAATTGCTGATTGATGATACCCGCTTTCGTGAACTCCCTAACGATGATGTTATGGATACTTTGGGAGAACGTTACAAGGACCATCCCGCTGTTCTCGGATTTCACATTTATGACGAGCCTTCCACAAAAGAAATGGTGAAGCTATCCTCTATGACTGATCGGTTAAAGTCAAAAGATCCGAACAGTCTAGTGTTCGTGAATCTGTTCCCAAACTATGCGAGTTCATCACAGCTTTTCCAGAAAGGTTCTATGCCTAGGAGTGAGCTTCGCTCGGATCAATCATTAGGGCAAACCTTTCGGACGAAGAAGAATGAATCACATATCTCAACTATTCAATTAGGGATGTTCGCAGAGGATTGGGAAGTAAATGAAAATCTACAATTAACATTATGGGATTCACCGAAGAAATCAAAGTTAATTGCGAAGCAATCTCTCACTGGTACTGGAGAGGGTAGCGATTGGATGCTATTCACATTAGATACGAAAGTAAAACCGAATACAACGTACTATATCGAGCTAACGCATCAAGGTGGCGGGGATAATATCGTAAGTCGAGTGTACCATTCCAAACTCGGTGAGAAATGGTTTACTGAAGGGTCTGCTTACATAAATGACAAGCCGATAGATGCGGATCTGTGGTTTACTATCAATCAAAGCTTTGAAGGCAATAGCTATGAAGAATATGTATATCGCTGGATGAGGACTAACCCGGAAGTGCTTGTATTCGATAACTACCCATTCAGAGAGGACATTAATGCAGAAATTTCCTATGGGTACTATAAGAACTTGGAAATCATCCGTCGCCAATCTCTTGCTGGTTCCGTCCACTTCTGGACCTTTATTCAATCTGTCGGACTCGAAGGCATGCTGCGTTCACCCTCTCAAAACGAATTAAGATTCCATATTTATTCCAACTTAGTTTATGGGGCTAAAGGTTACATGTACTTCACTTATGAAACGCCAATAGGGGCGGGGTTCCACGGTGGGATCATTTTGCCGGATGGTTCCCAAAGTCCTCTGTATGAATGGGCTAAACAATTAAACAGCGAAGCAACGAATCTCGGACCGGATTTGCTGAAGATTACGTCACAAGAAGTGTATCATACAGGTGAATTGCCTGTTTCTACAGTAGAGTTACCGGAGCAGTTTTTCTGGCAGCCAGTTGAAAAGGATGCTCAGCTTATAATTGGATATTCCCTCGACAAGGAAGGACGAAAGTATGTTATGGTCGTCAACCGGGATTGGAGAAATTCCACAACCATCCAATTCCGAATTACAGGAAGTCCAGCCTCAATAAATGAAATTTCTAAATTAACAGGCGAGGAAGTCAGTACGAACTTTGATCCTGCAACCGGCACATTATCCTCAGAATTTGCTGCAGGTGAAGGAAGACTGTTTTTGCTGCCTAAAGGATTTTAAACAAATTTTAAGGAAAGCTACATTTCTTGCAAGGGTTATCCAACATTCTTAAGTGCAATAGAATAAGTATTAATCTTAATGATTAAGAATTAAGGGAACTTCTTTTCAAATTGTACGCAAGGGGGAAAAAAAATGAAAAGAAAGCGCATACTTATTTATGGGGTTCTAGGAATTGTTTTAGTTTTAGTTGCACTGTTCAGCCYCAATATTCTGAATTTCGACAGTAGGGGTGATGATATGGATTCAGATTATGTATCTGTACTGGGAGAGGAAACATTTCCGATCGGTATTTTTTGGCAGGCCTCTCCACAGGATACTACCTTTGAGAAATATGAGGAACTCAAAAAAAATAATGTTAACTTTATTGTAGGTACCAATGGTATTACTAATCCGGAAACCACCGATGCAGCACTCAAACAAATTGAAGCGAACGGTTTGAAATTGCTAGTGTATGACGATAGATTTCGGGGACTTGCTGAAGATGATGTCTTGGATTCTTTAAGTGAACGTTACAAGGACCATCCCGCTGTTCTCGGATACCATCTTTATGACGAACCTTCTACAAAGGAAATGGTGAAGCTTGCCTCGATGACAGATCGTTTAAAGTCAAAAGATCCGAACAGTCTTGTATTCGTTAATTTGTTTCCAAACTATGCTAGTTCATCACAGCTTTTCCAGAAAGGCACAATGCCTAGGAGCGAGCTTCGCCCGGATCAATCATTAGGGCAAACCTTTCAGACGAAGAAAAATGAATCATTTATCTCAACTATTCAATTAGGAATGTTCGCAGAGGATTGGGAGGCAAATGAAAAACTACTATTATCACTATGGGATTCACCAAAGAAATCAAAGTTAATTGCGGAGCAATCTCTCACTGGTACAGGAGAGGGAAGTGATTGGATGTTATTCACACTAGATGCGGAAGTAAAACCGAATACAACTTATTATATCGAACTAACGCATCAAGGCGGAGGGGATAATATCGTAAGTCGCGTTTACCATTCCAAACTCGGTGAGAAATGGTTTACTGATGGGTCTGCTTATATAAACGGCAAGCCGATAGAAGCGGATCTGTGGTTTACTATTAACCAAAGCTTTGAAGGCAATAGCTATGAAGAATATGTATATCGCTGGATGAGAACCAGCCCGGAAGTGCTCGTATTCGACAACTATCCATTCAGAGAGGACATCAATGCAGAAATTTCCTATGGGTATTATAAGAACTTGGATATCATTCGTCGCCAATCTCTTGCGGGTTCCGTCGACTTCTGGACATATATCCAGTCTGTGGGACTCGAAGGTATGCTTCGTTCCCCCTCTCAAGACGAGTTGAGATTCCATATCTATTCTAACTTAGTATATGGAGCGAAAGGCTACATCTACTTCACTTATGAAAYGCCGGTTGAACAAGGATCTTCCGTATTTCATGGTGGAATCATACTTCCGGATGGTTCACAAAGTCCTCTATATGAGTCCGCCAAACAATTAAATAGTGAAGTACAGAACCTAGGACCTGCTTTACTGAAGATTAAATCACAAGAAGTGTATCATACAGGAGAATTACCCGTTTCTACAGTGGAGTTGCCGGAACAATTTTTCTGGCAGCCGGTCGAAAAGGATGCTCAGCTTATTATTGGATACTCCCTCGATAAGGATGGCAGAAAATATATTATGGTCGTCAATCGAGACTGGAGAAATCCGACAAACGTCCAATTCAAAATTACAGGAAATCCAGCCTCAATAAGCGAAATTTCTAAATTAACAGGTGAGGAAACCAGTACGAACTTTGATCCTACAACCGGCACATTATCCGCTGACTTTGCTGCGGGTGAAGGAAGACTGTTTTTGCTGCCTAAAGGCTTTTAAGGAAACATACATTTAGTCGACTTTAAGACAGTGGTGAATTAAAATCGAAAGTCTACCCTAATCGGTAGGCTTTTTTTATTCATTTTGTCACCAAACATCTTGTGAGCAACGGAACAGAGGTATATATTGACGTATATGGGGAGTTAATGAACATTGATTGACTATGAGGGATTCTTAAAGGGGGATGGTCTGATGGATTTGAAAAAAATTAACTCACTAACTAAATATCCTAGCATTCTTACCTATCATAAATTGGGTGAGCGTGGAAAATTAACAGAAGAGTTGACTGAAGAAAGAGGTTTATTAAATGAATTGAACAATATCTACGTCTATGAGAAAGTAGATGGAGAGAACTCACGAATCGTATTCTTTAAAAATCCTTATAATGAAATAGACTACCTAATCGGCTCCAGAGAAGAGTTGCTATATGCAAAGGGCGATCGGATCGGAAATCCGTATGGTAATATTGCTGAATTTTTAAAACCTATGGCTGATGAATTTGTTGAAAACAACTTAAACAATGATGATTGGGCTTTGACGGTTATTTATCAGGAATCATATGGAGGAAAGACTAAAGCAGCTAAGAATTATACAGATTCTAAAACTCAGGGTTATAGAGTATTTGATGTATTTTCCATAACGCAAAGCATGCTTGATGAACTTCTCGAATTATCTCATGAGAAGATTGCTGAATGGAGAGATCATGGGAACCAGCCGTTTTATAATGAAGCTGAGAAGTTGAAGTTTTTACAGAAAAATGATTTGGAATTTGCTCCACTTCTTTCAGCAATTACAGGTTCAGAGTTCCCCAGAACACTAGAAGATACATTTAAATGGTTGAAGAACTTCGAACAAACTAAAGTTGGCATTGATTCAACTGGCAAGTCCGAAGGGGTCATAGTTCGCACTTCAGACAGGAAACAGATTAGAAAAATTCGATTCGATGACTACGAAAGAACCTATAGGAAATAATCATTAATTGAGTTTCAAGTAATAAACTCTATGAAATTAAAGGGTAGGTTAACACATGCTTTCAAAGAAACAAGAAGAGTCACTTAGCAAATTTATGAGTAAAATCCTGCGACACTCCCCAGAAGAGTTTGGAATTTCACTGGATGAAGCGGGTTTTTGTAAGATTGAATCCTTTGTTCGTGCAATTCAAAATGAACCTCGGTGGAGTAGTATTACTATTAGTAATATCGAACAAGTAGTAAGAAACTGTGAAAAGCAGAGATATGAAATATCTGGTGAATATATTCGAGCAAATTACGGTCATAGTACAGAGATTTCATTCCACCTACGTGTATCACTAAGTGAATGACCGCATTTGTGATTTTCCCCCTTAACTACCCTATAAATAAGCATATACCATGGTGACTACAAAAAAAAATTGCGCATATAATGTTGATGCGGTGCTATACCTCTTATTACTCGGAAGAAGGGGGGAATCCTATATGATGCGGATGGTTCCATTCACACTAAAGAATGGAGAAACCGTTCTTGGGGTTGAAGTGAAGCTGCCTAAAACTACGCTGCTAGCCATTATGACGGATAAAGGATATATTATGTGCGGGGCGCTCGACGTGTCACTTCTTAATGAACGACTTAAGGATCGGGAAATAGTAGCAGCTCGAGCTGTCGGTGTGAAGACTTTAGAGGAGCTGATGGAAGCACCGCTAGAATCTGTGACAACTACGGCCGAGACGTTAGGCATAGAAGTTGGGATGAAAGGCTCGGATGCGCTGCACCTGATGCTTTGAAATTGTTAAAAAGTCCTAAACAGGAAAGCGTTGTCTGCGCACTCTTCTCTGGTTAGGACTTTCGTTATTTTAGAATTATGAATAGCTGTTATTATTCAAAAAGCTTGCGAAGATTAACATCATAAGGTGCTTGTACAATGCCTTTCTCCGTGATGATAGCTGTTACATACTCATTTGGTGTAATGTCGAAGGCGGGATTATATACCTTAACGCCTTTTGGAGCTGTACGTTTTCCGAAGCCCTCCGTTATTTCCTCTGCATTACGTTCTTCAATCGGAATTTCATTACCAGTCGGTGTGTTCAAATCAATGGTAGATAGCGGAGAAGCGACATAAAAAGGAATGCCATGTGCTTTTGCCAAAACAGCAACGCTATACGTACCGATCTTGTTAGCTACATCGCCGTTGGCAGCAACACGGTCGGTACCGACGATAACTGCATCGACCCACCCTTTAGCCATGATCATTCCGGCCATGTTGTCACAAATTAGTGTGACATCTACTCCTGCTTGCTGTAGCTCGAAAGCTGTTAAACGTGCGCCCTGAAGCACAGGACGAGTCTCGTCAGCGTATACGCGTAAAGTGATTCCTTGYTCTAAAGCGAGATAGAAAGGTGCTAGCGCAGTTCCGTATTTGGCTGTAGCCAAGCCGCCTGCGTTGCAGTGGGTGAGTACGCCCATATCGTTTTTGAAAAGGGAGAGAGCATGCTCGCCGATAAGTCGATTTGTCTGCTCATCCTCGCTCTGAATGGAGACTGCTTCAATAAGCAAAGCTGCTTTACTCTGCTCGAGTGATAAGCCCTTCTCTACATATGAAGCGGCAGCAGCCTTCATGCGGTCAAGCGCCCAAAATAAATTAACAGCTGTTGGTCGTGAAGTCGCGAGATATTCTGCATGTTTGTTAACCTCAGTTAGCCACAGCTCACTAGTAGCTGCATCGCGACTGCCCAGAACGACACCATATGCGGCAGATATGCCGATTGCAGGTGCTCCGCGAACCTTCAAGTGTCTAATTGCTTCCCATACACCCTCAGACGTTGTTAAAGGCAAATATACGATTTCTTCAGGAAGTAAACGCTGGTCTAATAAATCTAGTTTATTATCGGACCAAATAAGTGATTGTAAATTTGTTGTCATGATGTCATATCCTCTCTGTCTTAAATTATTGGGTTGCAGCTGATAGAGCAATGTTTACTACTTCTTCTATAGACTGCGTCATACGATTATTGCGAATAAGTGTTGTTCCAATTGTTAATGCAAGCCGTTGTGCGCGTTCACGAGCAGCGTCGTTAGGTATAGTGTCAATATCTGCGACATGTGCCAGGCCAACAATACGGCGTACCATTTTGGCGCCAGCAAATCCAACAGTGTCTTGTAATAGGCCATTCATATAATAATCCTGGTAGCCGGGAGTAGATGCTGCGAGTCGATCTATGCAATGTTCATTCCACAAAGCCCGAAACTTTTTGTCGAATAAATGCCAAATATCGCATACGGTATCTGTTAAATAACGGCGAAACTCGCTTCGCTGCTCATTATCAGCAATCCAATGCTCTTGACCAGCGAAATTCAGAAGCAGGTTGGCGATAACCGCGCCGATATCAAATCCGATCGGTCCGTAATAAGCGAACTCGGGATCGATTATTTTAGTAGAAGCGGGAGTTGCGAAAATACTGCCGGTATGAAGGTCACCGTGAAGCAGCGCCTGAGCGTTTGTTAAAAATTTATCACGTAAAATGGCGACTTCAAGCTGAAGCTTATCGTCTTGCCAAAGGGCTTCAGCAGCATCTTTAATGGCAGCATCATAGCTGTTGTTAGATGAGTTCGTATACGGATCATCAAAAATAAGGTCTTCGGTTATTTTACACAATTCAGGGTTAATAAAGTCTTTAACGCGTAATTTCTTTTCTTGTTGATTCAATCCAAGGTCGGAAGTGTAAAATAAGGTTTGAGCGATAAAGGTGGAAATATCTTCAGCAAATTTGGGGTAGCGTATGCCTTCAATTAAGCCCTTACGCATAATAACATGATCGCTAAGATCCTCCATAATCGTAAGGTAAAGATCAGGGTCATATTTATAAACGATTGGTACAAGTCCGGGAGCAAGCTTGTCTTCCATTATAAGCTTTTCACTTTCAATACGCGCTCTGTCTAGCGTTAGCGGCCAAGACTCGCCTACCACTTTCGCGTAAGGCAATGCTTGCTTCATGATAAGGCTCTTCTTACCTGCAGTATCCGTAATATGGAAGACTAAATTAAGATTGCCGTCACCGATTTCACGGCAATTCAAAGCTGCGCCAGTAGGAAAAAAACCTTCGAGAGATGCTGCTATTTCAATAGCTTCTTGTTCATTTAACGGGTGATACGTAGACATAACTGCCCACCTCCGGATCCATAGTAATAGGGGAATTGGACACTAATGCCCAGTATTCATCTCAACATAGTATAATGGATTATATTTCACCTTGGAATACCTCTTTTGATATAATGTTATCTATTATAAACGAGTTGGGTGGATGAGTCATTATGACATTAAAAAAAGATATGGAATCTATAGCGTTAAAGGAGTGGGCGGTAAGCGTAAAAGCGCTTGTGGAGGGGAAGCAAATTATTGTTATGCGCAAAGGGGGGATTACTGAGGAGACGAGAGATTTCCAGCTAATAAGTCCTTCTTTTTATTTAATGCCTGCATATGAGCATCAGAAAAAGCATTTGTTAAAGGATGGGTATGCTGCTGATTTGGATGAAACGTTAATAGAATGGTCCGAGGATATGGAAACCATGAAATTGGCATCGTACGCCGAGGTTGTTGAAGATATAGAAATAAGGGATCAGGAAACTTTGGATCGTCTTCGCGATTTACATATTTGGACGGATACTTTCGCCGAGGAAAGATTAAAGTGGAAAAAATCGAAGCCGCTGCATGTTTTGGTACTGCGTGTATATCGTTTTGAGGTTCCGTTAGCAATTCCTATGAGACCAGCTTATAACGGATGCAAATCTTGGGTAAGACTGATAGATGATATGGTTACTCCAATAATGAAGCCAGTGCTAGATGAGAATATGTTTCAGATCGAGCATCAAAAAATAAAGAGTGCATTAGCACAATAATGACCAAAAAGCAGCATGGATAAACAATATTGGTTCGTCACGCATTGATTTATAACTAAAACTATATTAAAATGATTATTGAGAATCAGTGATAATCAAGGCCGCATAGAGAAGCTTGTCTATCACGGTGTGAATGAATGAACTAACTTAAACCAACCTTGGAGGGATCAGCATATTATGGCAACTCATTTTGTCATCGAAGGCCTGAAAGCGGCTATCGAAGGAAAAGAAATATTAAAAGGAATCAACCTCAACATAAAGGGTGGAGAAATTCACGCAATCATGGGCCCTAACGGAACAGGAAAAAGTACGCTTGCTTCCGCTTTGATGGGACATCCTAAATATGAAGTAACCGAGGGTACTGCTAAATTGGACGGTGAAGACCTTCTTGAAATGAGCGTGGACGAACGTGCTCTTGCTGGACTGTTTCTAGCCATGCAATATCCAAGCGAAATTTCAGGTGTAACAAATTCTGATTTCTTGCGCAGTGCATTGAATGCACGTCTTGGCGAAGGTAACGAAATCTCGCTAATTAAATTCATTCGCAAAATGGAAGGCAAAATGAAAGATCTTGAAATGAACGCGGAATTTGCCCACCGTTATTTGAATGAAGGCTTCTCTGGCGGCGAGAAAAAACGTAACGAAATTTTGCAAATGATGCTGCTTGATCCGAAAATCGTAATTCTTGATGAGATCGATTCCGGTCTTGATATCGATGCACTGCGTATTGTATCTAATGGCGTTAACGCAATGCGTTCAGAAGATCGTGGATTCCTTATTATTACTCACTATCAGCGTTTGCTTAACTATATTACACCAGATTTCGTTCACGTTATGATGCAAGGACGCATCGTAAAATCAGGTGGTCCAGAGCTTGCTGAACGTTTGGAAAACGAAGGTTATGATTGGGTTAAAGAAGAACTAGGCATTGAAGATGAAACAGTCGGTCAAGCTTAAGCAGAGAAGGGGGCATAACGGATGAGTACACAACTAACGACTCCGACTAACCGTCAAGCTGCTGAAGCGCTGGCCCGGAGCAAGAATGAGCCGAATTGGCTTATCGAACTGCGCGGAGAAGCCGCAGAGCTTGCCGGAACAATYGGTTGGCCAAAACCTGAGAAGGTTCGTATTGAACGTTGGAATTTGAATGCAGTAGGCAGCTTCGAGCAGCCTGCAGCGGTTAGTGCAATTAATGAATTGCCAGAGGCTGTTCGCGAATTGATTACAGAAGGAACGGAAAACCTGCTTGTTCAACGCAATTCAGGAATCGTTTGGAATCAATTTTCAACTGAACTGGCAAGTAAAGGCGTTATTTTCACAGATTTGGAGACAGCTTGCAAGGAACACGGCGAGCTCGTTCAGAAGTATCTGTTTAAGGCAGTAGAGAAGCAGGAAGATAAGCTTACGGCTCTTCAAGCAGCGATTTGGAATGGTGGAGTATTCATATACGTTCCAAAAAATGTGGAAGTTGAGCTTCCATTACAAGCTATTTTCTACAATGATAATGCAGATGCTACATTTGCTCCGCATATCCTTATCGTAGCAGACAATAATAGCCGTGTGACTTACGTCGATTGTGTTGTATCTGAGCCAGGCGCAAACACTGCTCCGTTCGTACATCCTTCTATCGTAGAGGTATTCGTTAATGCAGGCGCCCATGTTCGTTTTAGCTCCATTCATCATATGGCTGAGACAGGCGTCGATATGACGATCCGTCGCTCCATTATCGAAAATGATGGACAAATGGAATGGATTATTGGTGATCTGAATGATGGTCACACCTTATCCGACACAAAATCTATTCTGAAGGGTCAAGGCTCTACTTCGGATGCGAAAGTGATCAGTGTAGGTAAAAATGCACAGCAAAACAGCTTGACGACGCAGGCCGTACATTTCGGCAAGAGCACCGACAGCAATATGGTAACTCGCGCGGTAATGAAGGATTCTGCTTCAGCGATTATTAACGGTATTACAAAAATCGAAAAAGGCGCGACGAAAGCGAACGGCGTACAAACCGAGAAGGTTCTTATGCTTAGTCCGAAAGCGCGCGGCGATGCCAATCCGATTTTGCTTATAGATGAAGATGATGTAACTGCAGGTCATGCAGCGAGTGTAGGGCAAGTTAATCCGGAGCAGGTTCATTACCTGATGTCACGCGGTATATCTAAACAAAACGCTGAACGATTAATTATTTATGGCTTTTTGGCTCCAGTCGTTTCGGAAATTCCAGTCGAAGCGGTGCGCGAGCAGCTTCAGCGTTTGCTCGAAAGGAAGCTTGAGGGATGAATATAAATGCGATACGGGAGCAATTCCCGATATTGCATCAAGAAATAAACGGGCACCCACTCGTTTATCTGGATAGCGCGGCGTCTTCTCAGAAGCCGCGTTCCGTCATTGATGCGGTTAAACGGTACTACGAGCTCGATAATGCGAACGTTCATCGCGGCGTGCATACTCTAGGTTCGAGGGCGACTGACGCCTATGAGGGAGCGCGCGAGAAAGTAGCAAATTTACTGAATGCGGGAGCACCGGAACAAATTATTTTTACAAGGGGTACGACGACTGCTCTGAATTTAGTTGCTTCGAGCTATGCGCGATCGGTATGCCGTGAAGGTGACGAAATCGTTATTACTCCGATGGAGCATCACAGTAATTTGATTCCTTGGCAACAAGTGGCGAAAGCAACTGGTGCAACACTTAAGTATATTCCGCTGCAACCAGACGGAACGATTTCCATAGAGGATGTTGAGAAGACGATAACGCCACAAACAAAGGTTGTTTCCATAACCTATGTGTCGAACGTGCTTGGCTTAATTAATCCGATTAAGGAAATCACGCAAATTGCTCATCGTAATGGTGCAATTATGGTTGTGGACGGTGCTCAAAGCACGCCGCATATGAAAATCGATGTTCAAGATTTGGATGTTGATTTTTATGCGTTTTCCGGTCATAAAATGTGCGGTCCAACTGGTATCGGTGCTTTATACGGCAAGAAGTCATTGCTTAACAATATGGAACCCATTGAGTTTGGCGGCGAAATGATTGACTTTGTTGATCTTTATGAGTCTACCTGGAAAGAGATTCCTTACCGCTTCGAAGGCGGCACACCGATTATCGCTGGTGCTGTTGGCTTAGGTGCAGCTATTGATTTCTTGCAAGAAATTGGACTTGATGAGATTGATCAGCATGAGAAGCGTCTAGCTGCATATGCTTATGAGAAATTGTCATCGATGGACGGGATTACATTGTACGGTCCAAAGCAAAACCGAGTTGGACTTGTTACTTTTAATCTGGATGAGGTTCATCCTCATGACGTAGCAACGGTGCTTGATTCCAAAGGTATCGCAGTGCGTGCAGGTCATCATTGCTGCCAGCCGCTCATGAGATGGCTGAATGTATCGGCTACGGCTAGAGCAAGCTTTTATTTATACAATACTGAAGATGATATTGACCGCTTAGCTGATGCTTTAATTCAAACAAAGGAGTTCTTCGGTCATGCAACAATTGGATGATTTATATCGCAGAGTAATAATGGATCATTATAAAAACCCTCGTAATCGCGGAACGATGAATGACGAAGCGGTTACAATTAATCTCAACAATCCTACATGCGGAGACCGAATCTCACTGCAGCTTCAAGTTGTCGATGGTAAGGTTATCGATGCGAAATACAGCGGCGAAGGCTGTTCAATCAGCATGAGCTCGGCTTCGATGATGACGGAAGCAGTCAAAGGCAAAACATTTGATGAGGCGCTATCAATGGCTTCCAAATTTTCATCCTTGATGAAAGGTGAGCCTGTAGAATTTGAAGAGCTAGAGGATATTGAAGCACTATCTGGTGTGAATAAGTTTCCTGCTCGAATCAAATGTGCAACCCTTGCTTGGAATGCTTTACGAAAAGGGATAGAACATGAGCAACAGAAATAGAAGCTATAAGCATTATATATGAGGAGTGTGAATAACGATGGCTAAACAAATGCCTGAAATGGAAGAGTATAAATATGGTTTCCGTGATGAGCATGAAGCTGTTTTTAAATCGGGTAAAGGATTAACGCCAGAAATCGTACGGACGATTTCGGAAATTAAGAACGAGCCTGAGTGGATGCTTGATTTCCGCTTAAAGTCACTTGAACAATTTTATAAAATGCCTATGCCGACTTGGGGCGGAAACATGGATGATCTCGATTTCAATGACATTCAATATTTCGTTCGTGCATCGGATAAGCAAGGTAAAACTTGGGAAGAAGTTCCTTCAGAAATCAAAGAAACATTTGACAAGCTTGGTATTCCTGAAGCAGAACAAAAGTTTCTTGCCGGCGTATCGGCGCAATATGAATCCGAGGTTGTATACCACAGCATGCAAGAGGACTTGGAAAAACAAGGCGTTATCTTCACAGATACGGATACAGCGCTTCGTGAGTACCCTGAGCTGCTAAAAGAATATTTCGGAACGATTATTCCTCCGAATGATAATAAGTTCGCGGCTCTTAACAGTGCGGTATGGTCAGGCGGAAGCTTCATCTACGTGCCAAAAGGCGTGAAGTGTGATATTCCACTACAAGCATATTTCCGGATTAACTCCGAAAACATGGGCCAATTCGAGCGTACGCTTATTATTGTCGATGAAGATAGCTCCGTTCACTATGTTGAAGGCTGTACTGCACCTGTATACAGCACAAACTCTTTGCATAGTGCGGTTGTGGAAATTTTGGTTAAGAAAAATGCGGTGTGCCGTTATACGACGATTCAGAACTGGGCACCGAATATTTATAACCTTGTAACAAAACGTGCAATAGCGGATGAGAATGCAACGATGGAATGGGTAGATGGAAACATCGGCTCTAAACTAACGATGAAGTATCCAGCAGTTGTTCTAAGAGGCCGCGGCGCAAAAGGTATGGTATTGTCCATTGCTGTTGCAGGTAAAGGCCAGCATCAGGATGCTGGCGCTAAGATGACTCATCTAGCACCAGATACGAGTTCTACGATTATTTCCAAATCGATTAGTAAGCATGGCGGTAAAGTAACGTACCGTGGTCTTGCATCGTTCGGACGTAACTCTGATGGCGCAAAAGCAAACATCAAATGTGACACGCTCATTCTTGATAATGAATCGACATCAGATACGATTCCTTATAATGAGATTATGAACGATAACATCACACTTGAGCATGAAGCAACGGTATCAAAAGTATCAGAAGATCAATTGTTCTATCTGATGAGTCGCGGTCTAAGCGAAGCAGAAGCTACGCAAATGATCGTAATGGGCTTTATCGAACCGTTCACTAAGGAACTGCCGATGGAATATGCAGTTGAAATGAACCGTTTGATCAAGTTCGAAATGGAAGGCTCTATCGGCTAATAATAGCTTGGAAAAGGTTTTGCTTGCTGTGATATATATCACAGTGGGCAAGGCTTTTTTTATTCAATTTAAAAAATGTTGGGTAATTTGAAATTTCGTGATACCTTTTTAATACCTTCTAGTTATCCCCCGTTGTATTTGACTGTATTTTATACAATCAACGCCACTCAAAAACGGTTTATTTGTCCCAGACTGTATTTCATACAGGCTAATCGCCTATTTCGTAGATAAAGAACCGCTATCTGCCTATTTGATTGTATATTTTCCATTCAAATGAATTGAAACTGGGAATATAGGCTGTTTGGATGTATAATATCCATTCTAATCGTCTGTCCATCCTTTTCATGCGTTGATTTATGGGTGGAAAGTTTGGAGATATGATGACATTAGAGACAGAGACTTTCATGACGGTAGCCGGGGAGCTTGATGTCGCTCGGACATATACTGAATTATGTATCAGGGATATGACTGGTATCATGTACATGTTAAAAGCCATGCTTGGTGTGAGGCTAATCACTGCAAGCATGGCTTTTATTTAAATTTATAGGTACACATGTTTAATTTCGTACTCGCGTTCGGCAGTCATATCGATAAATCGATCATCAATTTGAATAAGTGGATGGAAAAATTCGGTGGGGTGGGTCATTACAATCATACCCGTTTCTCCTGTTACAAGCTCTATTCGTTTACCGATAAAATTAGGCATCATGTGCTTAATAAATGTATGTGTGGTTAAAGGATCAAGCTCATTGAAGCTTAAGCGGTAGAGCTCCTTCAATACATATAGCAGATCGCGTTTCTCTTGATAGACACGTTCGGATATCATAGCACTATATATGTCGACCACGGCTATGATTTTGGATATGGGATGAATTGATTCTCCGGTTAGTCCATGAGGATATCCGCTTCCATCATTTCGCTCATGATGCTGCAGTGCTCCAATTGCTAGGTCAGGCTCGTCAAAGGAGCTTAATATAATTTCATGTCCATAAAGAGTATGTTTCTTTATTTCCTCAAATTCTTCATGGGTAAGTTTGCTTGGTTTGTTCAATAATTCATCTTGTATCCGACATTTACCAATATCATGAAGAAAACCGGCTTTGCCGATTTGAAGAACTTCGGATTCCGAGTAATCGAGCCATGTGGCTAAGTAATAAGAGAGCATACCTACTTGAACGGAATGCTGATAGGTATAATCATCTGTCGTATTTAATAGTAAAAGCATGGATACGACATCGCGTTCTAGTTGGAGATTTTGAAAAAGCGGTTCTAGTATTTCTGTAACTTGCTTATCCTCGATCTGGCCAAGGCTTAATGCGCTGGAAAACAAGCTTTCGAAGCTTTTGACTGCGTTCTCATAAATGGGCTGAACAACTGGAAGCCAATTAGGGTTTACAGTGGATTCTAGGGTCCGAATTAGCGGATGCTCACTTGCTCGCTCGTCTATGTCGACGTATTCAATTTGATGCTGAAATAACTTTGATATTTCTCCGTTCTTCAAGACCGTTCCTTGAGAAAGGACATGAAGCCCGTAATTATTGAATGTATCTCGGCTCAGTTGGTCCCCATTTATTAATTCTGTGACATGAACCCTCATTAAGACACCCCTATAGAATGAACATGGAATATGATATACCAATTATAGTAGCAATGATTTATTAAAATGGCAATATGAGGATTTTCGAATTGTGACTAATTACCCAAAATTTCGGCATAAATAGACCTTGCTTTTGTCAAACTATTTGTTCCTTGAATGATTGCTCGTCCATCGCTGAATAATACGAAAGTCATATCACTACTTAACTCAATACGTAATAAAAAACGATTTAGCTTAAGAGTACCTATCGGCTGCAAACGCTTAGCCAGCTCCTCTAATTGAAGGGAAACCGTTTGATTTGGCGTAATCTGTACGGAGTTTCGTCCACATAAGGATGCGGCAGTTAGTTCTGCTGCGCTCTCTTCCAGGAAATCATACTGATGATGACTGCAGGCAGGACAATCACTTCGCCTTGCTTTTTCAATTGAGACTGGCAACCAGGCATGGTTCCATAGATCTACTTGGAATAGAGTATGATGCAGTGCTTGCCGATTGCCGGATAACAGCTTGATCGCTTCAGTCGCTTGTAAGGATCCAATAATATCTACAATAGGTGAGATCACGCCTGCCGTTTCGCAGGTATCCGTTGTACCGGGAGCTGGAGGATCAGTGAACAAACAACGATAACAAGGCGTTTCAAGCGGAATTATAGTCATCGACATGCCAGAAGCACCAACGGCTCCTCCATATATCCAAGGTATTTGGTTTTTTATGCTAAAGTCGTTCATTAAATACCTAACGGAAAAGTTATCACTGCCATCTATAATGACATGAACATCAGAAAGTAGTTCTTCAGCATTTGCTGTTGTTAAATCCGCCACTACAGGTTCAATAGTGACCGTGCTGTTCATAGCTCGCAAATGAGCGGCTGCCGCAGGAGCTTTTGGAAGCATTGAAATAACATCCTGCTCCGTATAGAGCATTTGTCTTTGGAGATTACTCCATTCGATGATGTCGCGATCTATGATTCGCACAAAGCCAACTCCAGAGCGTACAAGATGCTGTGCGATGACAGAACCCAGCGCCCCCATCCCAACGACCGCTGCGCGACCTTCGCTTATAGCCTGCTGCCCGGATTCGCCGATGGGCGCGAAGCGTATTTGTCTTGCATAACGAGAAGAGGAGGCCGATGTTACTGACTCGATCGACGCATCCTCGTGTTGTTTAGTCATGATTGGTTCTCCTTAAAGTTTTACGAAGTAAAACTACTTCGTAAGCATTAACTAAGTTTTACGAAGTAAAACTACTTCGTAAGCATAGACTTACATTTATCCTTCGAAATTGTTTAATGGTGTTGTTGGGTTCCAAGGACCAAGCTGATGGCCCTTCCATTCAGACCCATCCTCCCATATTTCTTTTTTCCATATGGGCACAATCTGTTTCAGCCTCTCGATGGCGTAGCGGCTGGCTTCATAGCAGCTATCTCGATGAGGTGCGGATACAGCGATAACAACGCTTGTTTCCGCGAGACCTACAACTCCGATCCGATGGCTTATAGCACATAATGCCCCTTGCCAGCGGTCAGCTATTTCCTCACCGATTTGACGCATTGTAGCGACAGCCATCGGCGCATAGGATTCATACTCAAGCCTAACGGTTCTCTGACCTTGCGTCCATTCCCTTGTAGTCCCCACAAAGGCGATTGCGGCTCCGTGCGCGGGTACGATTACTTTAGTGAGCACATCATCTGATACAATTTTTTCTGTTGTTATCACGTAGCGTTCATGTTGCTTTTCTGACGAGTCTGACTGCCCCTCTAACACCTCTTGACCTCCTGATACAGGAGGTAACATGGCCAATTCATCGGATGAGGACAGGGCGACATTCTCGGCGGCGTAAGCATGATTGCAAGCGATGAATGAAATATTTATCAAGCTGGCATGCTCGGGATATTTTGCTGAAATGGCTAGCTTTAATTGCTCTACGTTAAGCTGATCAGAGCTTAATTCAATGTCGATCTCAGAGCATCCAAAACGTTCTGGAAGACCGGCGAATAGTTTGATTTTCCAAATGAAATTCATGGTAGTAAACCTCTCATTATCATGACGTGATGATCTTTATAGAATACCATATTTCCGAAAAAAATGTTATGCTGGTACAGTATTAGAAAGGAAGTGTGTGACATGACAATCATGACGGACCGCTTTGGACGCGTACATGATTATTTGCGTATTTCAGTTACAGATCGCTGCAATTTACGCTGTTTATATTGCATGCCTGAAGAAGGAGTGGAGTTCGCTGAATCCGAATCCTTACTATCCTACGATCAAATCGTGGAGGTAGTTGAAGCAGGTGCAAAGCTTGGCATTACGAAGCTGCGTATAACTGGCGGCGAGCCACTTATCCGTCCAGATTTGGACGAATTAATAAGAAGATTAAAAGCCATTCCCGGCATAAATGATATAGCGTTAACGACAAACGGCATATTTTTGGCTAAGAAGGCCAAAGCATTACGTGAAGCTGGACTGAACCGCGTAAATATTAGTTTGGATACATTAGACCCTTCGCGCTTTCGCTTCATTGCTAGGCGAGGAGATTTAAAGAAAGTAATGGAAGGGATCGAGGCGGCGGGCGAGGTTGGATTCGATCCAATCAAGCTGAACTGCGTACTTTTGAAGGAAGTAAATGAAGACGAAATTGCTGCATTCCTTAAGCTTGCCTACGAGCAGCCTCTGCATGTCCGATTTATTGAATATATGCCGATAGGGCATGCGGATGAAAATTGGAAAAAGCATTATTTACCTTTGACACGAGTGCTTGAGGTTGCTGTGAAAGAGGGCTACCGCATTAATCGAGGTCCTAATGTTCATGGTAATGGCCCATCTGATGATTGGCAAATGGAAGGTGCGCGGGGTTCCTTTGGCCTTATTCATCCAATTAGCGATCATTTCTGTAAAACCTGTAATCGGCTGCGTTTAACAGCAGATGGCTCCATTAAGCCTTGCTTGTATTGGATAGACGAATTAAACGTGAAAACAGCGTTTGGGGATCCGGAAGGCATGCAGCAGATCTTTTTAAGAGCAATGGACATTAAGCCGGAAAATCATGAGATGGCGGCAAAGCTAGGGGATCAAGCGCTGTCCTATGTCCCGACAGAACGGCGTATGTCGCAAATCGGAGGTTAGCAAGAGCAGCTTTTATCGTAGATAGGAAGCGAATGGGAGGTGTGCATCAATTTGGAACAAACTTTTCAAACCCGAGTAGTGCTCCTTCATAGTAATGATATTCATAGCCGACTTGAGAATGCAGCCAAAATTGCAGGATTCATTGCGGAGGAGCGGCGTAATTACGGTAGTAATAGCGTGCTCGCTGTCGATTGCGGAGATCATATGGATCGGATGCGTGTGGAAACCGAGGGCAGCGATGGAATAGTGAATGTAGAGCTTCTGAACAATGCTGGATATGAAGCTGTTACACTTGGCAATAATGAAGGGCTGACGTATTCCTATCAAAATCTCGCTAACGCATATACGAATAAAGCGAAGTTTGCGGTACTTGTTGCTAATATGACTGATTCCACAACAGGCGAGCCTCCTGATTGGATGCTTTCTAACACGATTATTAATAAAAATGGACTGCGTATTGGGCTCATTGGTGTGACAGCAGCTTTTTCTGAATTTTACATATTGCTCGGCTGGCATGTGACAGATCCGCTGAAAGCGGTACGGGAACAAGCAGCATGGCTCAAGGACCGTGTGGATGTCGTCGTCGTCATGTCGCATCTTGGTATTACATTAGATCGCCAAATGGCAGAACAAGTGGAAGGGATCGACCTCATTCTCGGGGCGCATACGCATCATTTGCTTGAGGAGCCAATTGTTATCGGCGATACGACGATTTGCGCAGCCGGAAAATTCGGCGAGTATATCGGGCGGGTAGAAATCGGGATCGATCCGATTTCGTCCCGCCCCTTGTTCCGCGCGGCTTGCGTGCCGACGGCCGCATTAGCGGAGCAGCAGGAAGCCGCCGTGATTATAAGCGGCTTCCGAGAGCTGAGCCAGCAGCGCCTAAGCCGGGTAATTGCCCGGCTTACGGTGCCGCTGCCAGCTAGATCCGAGCGGGAGACACCGCTCGGCAATCTGCTCGCCGCCGGCCTGAGACGCTGGACCGATGCCGAGATAGGCATCGTCAACGCGGGCCAGCTGCTAGGCGGCCTAGCATTAGGGGACGTGACAGCGGGCGAGTTACACGCCCTCTGTCCGTCGCCGATTAATCCGTGCCGGATGGTCATTGCCGGCACACATCTGCGGGCAGCGCTTGAGCAGTCGCTGCTGCCTGAGTTTATCGGGAAGCCGATTAAGGGTTTCGGCTTCCGAGGCGAGGTGCTTGGCATGCTTGCAGTAGACGGCATGGCCATTGAATATGATTCCACGCTTCCTGTAATGAGTAAGCTCATCTCGGTAAGGGTGAATGGAAACTTGCTTGTGGATGAGAAGCTGTACACGATAGGTACAATTGATATGTTCAGCTTCAAAGTAGGTTATGAATCACTGGCTAACGCCGAACAGAATATCTATTATTTGCCGGAGTTTATAAGAGACGTCATTGCCGCAGAGCTTCAAAGCAATATCTCGCTTGAGAAATGTCATCAGAAAAACTGGAATAATATATCTAAATTACCGTGAGAATGTCGATAAATGTAGTCGTGTGTCGATTTTAAAGAAAAAAATGGTTGATCTTGTCGAGATTTTCCCTTACATTAACATTACGAACGGCATTTTCCGATGTAATAGGTAAGATGCCATATAGGGAAGGGTCGAGAGTATGCGATTGGTACCGATTTCAAAGTGTCTGCCAGGAATGAAGCTGGCCAAAAAAATATTTTCACAGGAAGGTATGGTCCTCCTCGGTGAAAATATAGAACTCACAAATCGCCTTATTACCCGGCTTAATCAGTGCGGGATAGAATATGTATATATATCGGATTTCAGGACAGATGATATCGTGCTGCCTTCTTTAATTAATGAGGAGACGATGCGCTTTGCGATCAGAGAGATCCGTACGAGTTTTCGGGAAATGATGGACCGTCCCAAGCAAAAAAAAGGCGGGTCTTATCCTTATATTGCTCAGCCTTTCAAACAAATGATGAATATGATTATAGATGATTTATCTCATCATAGTGATGCGATGATTATGCTGATGGATATGGGGACTGTCGACCACTACTTGTATCAACATTCTCTCAATGTTTGCGTCTATACAACACTGCTAGGCATATCGAACGGTTACTCCCGCGAGGAACTGATGACACTCGGCATGGGTGCACTGCTGCATGATATTGGCAAGACGCAAATTTCAATTAATATGTTAAGAAAGCCGGGTTCCTTGTCTAATGAGGAGTTCGAGGCGATGAAGCAGCATGCTAGAATCGGCTATGAACTGCTTAAGGATGAACCGAATATTCCGCTGCTAGCTGCGCACTGCGCATTTCAGCATCATGAGCGAATTGATGGCAGTGGATATCCTCGAGGTATTAAAGGAAATGAAATTCATGAGTATGCGAAATGGATTGGACTCGTCGACTCTTATGATGCGATGACGACAAATCGTGTATATAGTGCTCCTATGCTGCCGCATCATGCGATGGAGCGTTTGTATGCGGGTACAGGGACGTTATACGAGCAAAAGATGATTCAGCTATTTCGAGATAGGGTGGCTATCTACCCGATCGGCATTTCTGTTAAGCTGCAGACAGGTGAAACAGGAATTGTCGCCGATTTGAATAATTCATACCCCCAGAGACCTATTATTCGTATTCTCTACAACGAAGCTGGCGAGGAGATCACCTCACCCTATGAGATTGATTTATCGAAGCAGCTGTCGATGATGATAGTCGGTGTCAATGATGAGTCGACTGATATAAAGAAAGCGTCGGTTATTTAATAATGAGAAAGGGGCCATACAGGCTCCTTTTTATTTTTTTTGGTTATTTATTTGCTTCCTGCGGAATAGGACATTACAATAAAGTAAGATAAATTACACATATAATTAGTCAGGTGCTGAATACATGAATACGATAGATTTACAACAATCGATTAACCCGCTTTCCCCTTTATCTCMGACGAATGACCCATGGGATCCTATTCGTTCACTACAGCAGTTTGGTAGACATCGATTAACTAGCGTGGAAATGACCGTTTCCAATCTATGCAATATGCGGTGTGAGCATTGCGCAGTTGGAGATACGCTTGTCATGTCAGAGCCAGCAAAAATACCACTCAAGCAAATGCTGCAGCGACTAGACGAAGTGGAGCATCTCGAAACGATAAGCATTACCGGTGGAGAACCATCTTTCTCAGATAAAACCGTACGAGACTACATGGTGCCACTCCTTCAATATGCGCGCAGCCGTGGGATTCGTTCTCAAATTAACTCCAATGTAACTCTTCCTTATAGCAGATATGAGCAGCTAGCTCCTTATTTGGACGTTATGCATATTTCATTTAATTACACTTCGGCAGAGGAATTTCACCAGATTGGTTTTGCGAGAGCTGGACATCACGTTTCGCTAGAAGCAGCTACCAAGCTCTATGAACGAATGATTGATAATACCCGCCGTCTTAGTGAAACAGGGGTATTAGTATCAGCAGAGTCGATGATCAATTACAAAACATATGACAAAATTGATGAGATCCACCAGTTAATCGTCGAAATGGGATGCCAGCGTCACGAGGTGCATCCGATGTACCCAAGTGCTTTTGCCAAAGATTTACCAGTCCTGTCGAGAGCACAAATGCTGCAATCGCTTGAGAAGTTATTGAATACAAGGGATAAATCTGTTTGGATGCTTTTCGGGACTTTACCGTTTTATCATTGCAGCGACAGCTCTGAGGAGCGTAATTTGCTTAGGCGGCTCGCAAGTGAGCCGAATGTTACCGTAAGGAATGATCCTGATGGCCGAAACAGACTTAATGTAAATTTGTTTACAGGTGACGTATTTGTTACTGACTTTTCTGACGTACAGGCTTTCGGCAATATTGGCTCTTCAAAGCTGGATGATTTGTTTGAAAGTTGGCTTGATCATAAGCTTGCGAAAAGCGTGAATTGTCATTGTCCAGCTGCAGCCTGCTGCGGTCCGAATTTGTTAGTCAAAGATATGTATTATAAGGACATTGATTTTCATCAACGCAGTGCAGTTATGGAATAGTAAATGGATGCTGCTCTCTTTCATTGATTAAAATACCAAACTGCTACAGTTTATTAGGAAAGGAGGAGAAGCGGTGTCCGTAAAAACGATTATATTTGTAGCAGTTGGCCTGCTGTTGGTTTACTTAATGTTTACAGTTGGGGCGCCATTCTTGTTAGCCCTTGTTGTAGCCATTTTTCTAGAGCCGCTTAATCATTTTTTTATGAAGAGGTTTCGGATGAACAGACTAGCAGCAGCTACTACGTCCAGCTCTCTTTTTACAGTCATCCTCATTGGTTTGATCGGATTGCTAGGCGTGAAAATGGTAGCCGAGCTTATCGCCTTCTTCAAAAAAGTACCGAATTACTTCGAGGATGCAAACGGTATGGTTGATGACCTCATGCTGCAAGCGCAATCGTTGTACCAAGGTTTGCCTCCAGATGCAATTGACACTCTAGAAACCTGGCTTATGGGTTTAACGAATACAATTACCAAAATGGTAGGCTCATTATCTAACACGGTTCTCGCGTTTGCATCGGGTATACCTGGCATGTTCATTTTCTTTATCGTATTTTTAGTCGCTGTATATATGTTTAGCTTCAGCTTGAACACGATGATGGCTTCTGTATTGTCGATGTTCGATGAGAAATCACATGCACAAGTAAATGATGTGCTGCTTAATTTGAGAAAATCTATCTTTGGGTTTTTGCGTTCACAGTTTATATTAAGCGCCTTAACGTATATCATTTCCTTAATAGGATTGTTTGTTCTCGATATTAAGTATCCATTGGCAATTGCATTGCTTATTATTGTGGTAGATATTATGCCGATACTCGGTACGGGATCGGTGCTAGTACCTTGGGGAACCTACTTAATCCTCACAGGAGATGCTTTCTCCGGAGTAGGGCTCATCATTCTATTCCTATTTATTACCGTGTTTCGCCGTATTGTTGAACCGAAAATCCTTGGGGATGCTGTTGGAATTGGTTCCTTGTCCGCACTTATTAGCTTATATGTGGGATTCAAACTTGTCGGAGTTATCGGTGTGTTTATCGGACCGCTTATCGTTATTATATATATGGCGGCACGCAAGGCCGGATTATTCCAAATGAAAATTAAGCTTTAGCCTGATTTAAAGGTGAGCCGTGTCTAGGTATGCCTCCTTGACGTATGATACTGCAAATAGCAGATCACTAGGAGGCTTTTGAATAGATGGCACCAATAAAAGTGGCGATTATTACGCCTGGGTCATACCCTTTTCCATCGTCGGGCAGCAGTTCGGTTGAGCGGGTAATTGAGAAGTTTGCTCCGTTGCTATTGCCGCATGCTGAGCCTCGAATTTATGGGAGAAGGAGCAATAAGCTGCCTCGATTGGGAAAGTTTAAAGGGCTTGTATGCGAACGGTTTCCTGCTGAAAATAAGAAGCGATACATTGAAGCGGTTGCTTGCAGCGTGAAACGCTATTCGCCGGATATTATTGATGTTGAGAATCGCCCCGAATATATATTAACCATAAAACGAATGAATCCAGGCAAGTTGGTCTGGCTTTATTTGCATTCCTCTACATTTATTGTTCCACCGCATATATCTTCTGCTAAGCTGCGTAAAAGTTTACAAGCAGCAGATAAAATTATTGTGAACAGCGAGTACCTGAGACGTATTGTCGTTTCCAAGGTTCCTGAGGTTGCAACCAAGGTTAATGTGATATATCCTGGTGTCGACATAGTAAGGTTTCCATCACAATATTCGGGTAAGGGAGCTGAAATGCGAAGGCATTTTCGTACTAGACGAGGCTTGAATGGAAAAAAGGTTGTATTGTTCGTGGGGAGGCTCATTCCGCTAAAGGGCGTTCATCATTTGCTCCGCATCGTACCAAAGCTAGTAAAATTGCATCCCGATCTTGTTGTTATAATAGTGGGCAGTCCATTTTACGGCTCCCATCGTAAGACCGCTTATTCACGTAAGTTAGAGAAGCTTGGCCGCCAATGTCGAGGTCATGTGCGATTTATACCTTATGTGCCTTATACAGAAGTGCCGAGTTGGACACTTGCCGCCGATATTGCCGTCGTTCCATCTGGACAACGTGAGGCATTTGGCCTTGTTAACGTGGAAGCAATGTCCTGCGGCGTGCCTGTTATCGCAACTCGGGCGGGTGGAATGAAGGAAATCATTCGACATGGCGAGACCGGTTATTTAGTTAACCCTAGTCGCATTGAATCGGAGTTGAAGGAAAAGCTGCATCTGCTCTTAAGCGACAAACAACTGCGTGAGAAGCTGGGCAAACGCAGCCGCGAGCTTGTGGAACAGACGTTTACGTGGAAACATACTGCTGATCGATGGGTGAAGCTATTTCATGAAAATGGGTCGTAAAAGGTATTTCAATTTGTGGGAATGGTAAAATGAGGGTTGACACTCTTCTTGAATTAACGATATAGTCTAACAAGGAAATCCACTAGGGGCGCCGTTACGGCTGAGATAAAGCGATATGCTTTGGTCCCTTTGAACCTGATCTGGGTCATGCCAGCGTAGGAAAGTGGGATTGTGCGTTTATTTACACAAAACGCGAGAAACGCTCTGTTTCAAACGGCTGCTTAGTCAGTGCGAATGAAAAAGTATGACAGAGCTGCGTCCGTCTGCTTGCCAAGCAGGCTCGATTCTCGTGTTTGACGACACACTTCAACCGCTCCCTCGCTGGGGCGGTTTTTTTGTTAGGATAGAGTGCTTTTTGACCAGTTGGACCTTAAGCTGGTTCTCAGAAAAGCGGAATTTCTATCTCCGCCTCAGCGATTGTTGCCGCATAAGCTTATGCGGATTTAGTGGTGCGTAAAACTTTCTTATAAGCTCGCATATGCCTCCAGGTGGAATTCCAATTATTCCATATGGGAGGTTTTTTACTATGCCAATTATTATGACGCCGCTGCCAGGCAGCCGAAAGGTGTATGTGACAGGAACGAAAGAAAGTATCCGTGTACCTATGCGAGAAATTGTATTGGAACCGACTACTGGAAGAAACGGTGTGGAGCAGTCGAATGAATCGGTATTTGTATATGATGCAAGCGGCCCTTATACGGACCTTGCCTATGAAGCCGATATCAGGCGCGGACTACCAGCGCTGCGTACAAGTTGGATTACTGAAAGAGACGATGTAGAGAGTTATGAAGGACGAGAAGTGCGTCCAGAGGATAATGGATTTATTTCAGAGGAAAAGACCCAGCAGCGGGGGGCAGAGTTGTTTCCTGGCCTATCCAGACGACCGCTTCGAGCGAAGGAAGGCCTTAATGTAACGCAGCTACATTATGCACGTAAGGGCCGCATTACTCCCGAAATGGAGTATATTGCGATTCGTGAAGGGATGAGCGCTGAATTCGTTCGGGCTGAAATTGCTGCAGGGCGTGCTATTATACCAGCTAATATTAATCATCCAGAAAGTGAACCAATGATTATAGGGCGTCAGTTCCACGTAAAAATAAATGCCAACATTGGGAACTCAGCCGTTGCTTCATCCATCGAGGAGGAGGTGGAAAAGATGACGTGGGCGACTCGTTGGGGTGCGGATAACATTATGGATTTGTCGACTGGCAAAAACATTCATACAACACGTGAGTGGATAGTACGCAACTCGCCGGTTCCGGTAGGAACAGTGCCGATCTATCAAGCACTTGAGAAAGTAAATGGCAAAGCGGAGGATTTAAGTTGGGAAGTGTACCGCGATACGCTAATTGAGCAAGCAGAGCAAGGCGTTGACTATTTTACGATTCATGCAGGAGTGCTGCTGCGATACATTCCACTTACAGCAAAGCGAGTAACGGGTATCGTATCACGCGGAGGATCTATTATGGCTGCTTGGTGTTTGGCCCATCATCAAGAGAATTTCCTATATACGCATTTTGAAGATATTTGCGAAATTATGAAGCAGTATGATGTTTCGTTCTCGCTTGGTGACGGGCTAAGGCCAGGCTCAATTGCCGATGCAAATGATGAAGCTCAGTTTGCTGAGCTGGATACGCTGGGGGAGTTGACTAAAATCGCCTGGAAGCATGATGTACAGGTCATGGTTGAAGGACCCGGTCATGTACCGATGCATCTGATTAAGGAAAATATGGATCGTCAGTTGGAGGTGTGTGATGAGGCCCCGTTTTATACGCTTGGTCCGCTTACGACCGACATCGCCCCTGGCTATGACCATATTACCTCAGCAATAGGAGCAGCAATGATTGGGTGGTTTGGAACAGCTATGCTTTGCTATGTGACGCCGAAGGAGCATTTAGGGCTTCCAAACAAGGAGGACGTAAAGGAGGGTGTCATTACGTACAAAATTGCGGCGCATGCGGCTGATTTGGCGAAGGGGCATCCGCGTGCGAGGCTGCGTGACGATGCCTTATCGAAAGCGCGTTTCGATTTCAGATGGCGCGATCAATTCCACTTGTCGCTTGATCCAGAAAGGGCAATGGCCTATCACGATGAGACATTGCCGGCAGATGCCGCGAAATCTGCTCATTTCTGCTCCATGTGCGGACCGAAGTTTTGCAGCATGCGGATTACACAGGACATCAGAGAGTATGCGGCGCAGAATGGGCTTGAAACCAAGGAAGCTATTGAATCGGGTATGAAGGAAAAGGCAGAAGCATTCAAAGCGGCAGGGAGCTCTATCTATGGTCAATAATAACGCACTCGCTTGGACTGACCGCTATTCGAGACAAACGAGATTTGCACCGATTGGGGAAGCGGGCCAGACTAAGCTCGGTCATGCAATCGTACTTATTGTAGGAGTCGGTGCTCTTGGTGCTTCACTAGCGCAGCATATGGTGCGAGCAGGTGTCGGAGAGGTGAGACTGGTCGATCGCGATTATGTCGAGCCGAGTAATTTGCAGAGGCAGATGCTGTTCGACGAAGCCGACGCGCTGGCTATGCTGCCAAAGGCCGTTGCTGCAGCGGAAAGGCTTTGTAAAATAAACAGCGAGATTA
This sequence comes from Paenibacillus sp. P4_A7, assembly GCF_056402455.1. Classification (NCBI taxonomy): domain Bacteria; kingdom Bacillati; phylum Bacillota; class Bacilli; order Caryophanales; family Paenibacillaceae; genus Paenibacillus; species Paenibacillus sp. P4_A7. Next base: position 29,849 of record NZ_JBFUHJ010000029.1, read on the forward strand.
GGATAACAGCTTCTGTAATCGACGTGCATGAGAATACGGTACAATCGATAACTGCAGGAGCGCATCTTGTGTTAGACGGAACGGATAATACCGCAACGCGCTTGCTGCTTAGCGATCAATGCTTTTTTCAAGATATTCCGTTTATATATGGCGGCATTGCAGGCTCGCAAGGGATGAGCGCAGCCCTTATACCAGGACAAACGACATGCTTGCGCTGCTTAATTGGAGCCTCGGAAACTGAAGTAGAAGCCGACACCTGTGACACGGTTGGTGTACTTTCTCCAGCAGTTGAATTCGTGGCTGCACTCCAGGCTGCCGAGGCAATTAAGTGGCTGTCAGGAAATAAGTCTGCGATACGACAAACGATGGTCAGCTTAGATTTATGGTCTTTCAAACTGAGAGAGGCAAAACTGCCTTCCGGCAGTACGGCATGTAACTATTGCGGTCAGGAGCAAAAGGGTTCGGTGAATAGCCAAGTTCCTTCAGTAATAAAAGCAGCAAGTACGGCAGTTGATACCATTTCATTTGCAAAAGCACTAGCAGAAGCACAAGTCGATGAAGTAGGAAGCGTCGTTCTCTGCGGAAGAAACTCGGTACAGGTGACCCTTGCAGAGCCTCTTCATTTAGAAAAACAGGAAAAGAGGCTAGCGGCTAAAGGCTGCAGCTTGACAGTAAATCGTTATTTAGTGAAGGCCGTTCTGCCTAGCGGAGAACAGTTAGTCTTATTCCCAGACGGTCGAGTACTTGTACAAGGTACATCGGATAGGGAAAAGGCGGTTTTGCTGTGCAGAACCTATCTTTTGACATAGAAGCTAATTCATTTATTCGATAAAGGGGGAATAGGTATGCGTTTGGAAGCATGGAAAGATTTTCAGCTATATGTTATTACTGCTCAGTCTAACCATCCGGGTAGGTCAGTTGTGGAAGTTATGGAGCAGACGCTGCAGGGCGGTGCGCAGATCGTTCAGCTTCGCAACAAGACGGGAGCGCGCGAAGAAGTGTTGGAACAGGCAAGAGCACTGCGTTTGCTGACTCGAAAATATAATGTGCCGTTCTTTATTAATGATTATCCGGATATCGTTCTGGAGGTCGATGCGGACGGTGTTCATTTAGGTCAAGAGGATATGCAGGTTGCCGAAGCAAGAAAGCTTCTTGGACCAGATCGAATAATTGGGATATCAACCCATAGCTTGACTCAAGCCATAAAAGCTGAACGAGACGGGGCCGATTACATTGGCGTTGGACCGGTATTTCCGACGAATACGAAGCCAGGGCGCGCGGCCGTTTCGACAAGTTACGTCACCGAGGTGGCAAGTCATATCTCGATTCCATTCGTAGCAATTGGCGGCATTACTTTAGCAAATGTTGATCTTGTGCTTGCAGCTGGTGCGAAGCGAATATGCGCCGTATCAGAAATCGTAGGTAGTGATAACCCCGCAGCTGTATGCCGGGCATTCCTTAAAGTTATCCAAGCGGCGGCCTCACATGATGTGAGAAATAAGAAGATTGTAACCGTGAATGGCCGTCTGGAGCAGGTTAGTGTTAGCACGATCGAAGAGCTTGTCGTTCAGTTTGGTCAACAAAACAAGAAGCTTATTGTTGAACTGAACGGTGTAATTGTACAGCGTGCGCTTTGGGCAAAGACCGAGCTCGAGAATGGAGCTAAGGTTGAGCTGGTACATTTTGTAGGAGGGGGCTGAGGAATATGGAGAAATGGGGAAATGAAGACCTGCTGGTCATAGGCGGTCAGGAGCTTCACTCGCGATTTTTGTTTGGAACAGGACGATTTCCGAGTCCAGCTATACTTCAACAGGCGCTTGCGGCTTCTGGATCAGAAGTAATCACTTTTGCTGTGAGACGCGTAAATTTGGATAGTGTAGAGGATGATTCCATATTGCAGCATTTCGCGGAGCGATCACCTATTTACTTGCCGAATACTTCAGGCGCACGAACAGCTGAGGAGGCTGTAAGAATTGCTAGACTTGCACGAGAAGCAGGGCTGGGTAATTGGATCAAGGTTGAGATAAGCGGTGACCCGCGAACACTCTTGCCGGATCCAATTGAGACACTTCGGGCGACGGAAATGCTTGCTAACGAAGGCTTTATCGTACTGCCTTATACATCGGATGACCCTATGCTTTGTAAAAGGCTGGAGCAAGCAGGCGCAGCAGCAATCATGCCGGGCGGTTCGCCTATCGGTACCGGACTTGGTTTATTGAATCCTTATAATTTGGGACTGATTGCAGAGCAATCTAAAGTGCCTGTCATCATTGATGCAGGTATTGGTTCGGCAAAGGATGCTGCGGAAGCTATGGAGCTGGGCGCGGATGGTATTTTGGCCAATACACCGATTGCAAAAGCACAGGACCCAGTCTTGATGGCACGGGCATTTCGTTTAGCCATCGAAGCGGGTCGCCTCGCTTGGCAGGCTGGTCGTATTCCGAAGAAGCGCTACGCATCAGCGAGCAGCGACTGGGCTGGCTCGTTGTTCGAAGCTCCAGCGAGCGGCAACAAAATAGGTGGAGGCGATTAGCTTTGACGCAATCCATAATTGTACTGGGTGGAGGAATAATTGGTTTATCCTGCGCTTTTGAAGCGGCACGCAGAGGAATGAAGGTTACATTGATCGAACCTGCTGAACTGGGCGGTCAAGCGTCGGGCGCTGCTGCTGGAATGCTCGCCCCTTATTCAGAAAATACGGATCAGCCGGATAGCTTTTTTCAGCTCAGCTTGCTCAGCCTACGTCATTATCCGAAATGGGTAGAGATAATAGAGGAGCTGTCAGGCATATCGGTGGAATGGGTTCGAAGCGGGAGCGTAAATGTGCTGCTTCATGAAGCTGACGTACTCCCGATGCAAACCAGGCTGCGATGGCAAAACGCTTACGGAGCAGAAGCTGAGCTTGTCGGAGCGGAGCAGCTTAGGAAGCTTGAGCCACAGCTTGTAAAGTCGGCCGTTGCGGGTGTTTATACGCCTCATGAGAGTCATATTTATGCGCCGAAGCTGGTAGCTGCATTGGAGGCGGCGTGCCGTAAGCTCGGGGTTTTGTTCGTGACGCAAGCGGGTGAGGTGAATGATGTCATTGTGCATGCTGAAGGAGGTGTAACGGTTCTAGCAAAGGAGCTTCTGCAGCCGATACACGCAGAACGGCTCGTGGTTTGTGCGGGCGCTTGGTCAGGAGATTATGAGGGTTGGTTCGGACTAACCATACCCATTCATCCAATACGAGGACAAATCTGTTCCTTTGAGCATAGACCTGAAGAAGTCCATCATATGGTATTTAGCAGCCAAGCATACTGGGTCGGCAAACTGAACGGCCGTCTTGTTTGCGGTGCTTCCGAGGATGTTGCAGGCTTTGATACGCAAGTTACCGAGCGGGGAATCGGTCGGTTAATACGAAGCAGTAATCAACTTTTTCCGTATTTGGAAGGTAAACCAATGGCTAACCGATGGGCTGGTTTGCGCCCGGCAACAAGGGATGGTTTACCGCTTATTGGTGCGGTTGAAGGGATACCGAACGTTTTTATGGCGGCGGGGCATTATCGTAATGGGATTCTGTTAAGTCCAGTTACAGCTTCTATAATTGTAGACTTGCTCGAGGGGAAGCCGACTGAACTGCCAATAAGTACATTTTCACCGAATCGCTTTACAGTTTTTCAATCTAGGCGACGTTATTAGTTAAAATATGTTTATTGTGGCCGATGAGTCACTTTCGATAAATGTATTATGTTTGTTGTTTAAATAATGAGCCATGTTGCAGGAGCCCAGTGCTCCTGCTTTTTTTTCACATGTACAAATGTTTTTATTGCCTTAAGAGTAGCCAGCCCATGGGTAGTTGCATATATTGCCTATGACATTTCAGGTGGAAGAAGGAGAGAACAATGACAAAAAGCAGAAGAGGAAAAAGCCCGAAGGGGCGAAAGCCGCTTTTTTATGTTGATAATCCGCAGACTTCCGAGTTACAGTGGCTGGATGAATCGGACAACAGGAGAGGAACTACTCGATCTAAAGTAGCTGAATCAAATATATCAGCTACGGATAAGGATCAACCAGATGTCAGTATTCATTCGGTTTCAGCAGTTATGGAGTCAGCGACGATACCCGGAGAGGTTGAATTAACGGGAAATGAACAGGAAGAAACGACTACGATTGATGAGTCAACTTTAGTTGAAATAGTTGAATTAGTTGAGATAATTGAAACAAATGATCAATTGGAAGAGATTAGCCAAGAACAGAAATTGGAAATAATTGAAGAAAAGAAAAGCCCTGATCTTCCTATTCCGTTTATTTATACGGATGATATGGTTAACTCCGCAGTTACCGCCGAAAAAGTGGCGTCAGGTGCAATCGACAACAGCAAGCTTGCAGCAGGAAGCGTTCATTCTGATGTAATTGCAGATTTTGCGATAGAAAATATTCATATTGCAGATGGAGCCATTAACTCTGTTAAAATCTTGCCTGAGTCGATAGCGGGTTACCATTTGATCAATCAATCAGTATCTGGCGATAAAATATTAGACCACTCCATCTGTGGAAGCAAGCTCCAGGACGGAAGTATTACATCAAATAAACTGGCTGATCGTACGATAGATACAAGTAAAATTGCAGATGGGTCCATTGATGCCAGACATTTGAAGTCGCTTTTCATTACAACAGGGCTGATCGCGGATCATTCGATTACTTCTGAAAAAATACAAAGTGGTACGATTCAGTCTGGAAATTTGGCAAATGAAGTTATAGATAATTCTAAGCTTGCAGAAGGATCTGTAACACATTCTAAACTTCGCGATGAGGCTGTAACTAGTGAAAAAATTGCTCCTGAAGCAATTGAAGCCAATCATTTGAAGCCAGGGCTATTGCTCGCTGAGCATGTCTCTTTAGGAATTATTCAAGGAAAGCATATATCCCCAGATGAAATAACAGCCGAGCATTTGACGGAGGGAGCAGTAGCAACAAGGGCGTTGCAGGCAAAAGCAGTCGGGTCCGAACAAATAGCAAATGGTGCCGTATCTTCGTCTCATCTACAGGCTGCGTCTGTTAAAAGTGAACACATTGGAACAGGACAAATCACGAGCGGGTTACTGGCTGATGTATCCGTTACTTCCTCGAAGCTGGCCGATCAATCGGTATCAACTATTAAGCTCGTCGACCATTCCGTAACGTCATCCAAGCTTTCCGATCAAAGTGTTAACGCACAGAAGTTGGCTAATGACTCAGTGCTCAACCAACATCTTAGCAGAGGAAGCATATGCTCCGATCATATAGGTGATGTTCAGGTGAAGCAGTCGCACTTGGCTGAAGGGGCTGTATCGACAAGGCAGATTGCTACCGATGCTATTAAGCGTGAGCATTTACAAAACTGGATCGTTACCGAGGATAAGCTGGCTCCTTTAGCTGTTCGTGAAGAGCATATTGGCAATAATGCTGTAAATATGGCGAAGATTGCAGATGAGTCTATTTCTCGGAGCAAGCTAACGCTCGGAGCGGTGGATGGGAAGATTTTGGCTGATGGATCTGTGGAATCGAAGCATCTGAAAGATGATATTATTACATTTCAGAAAATAGCGCCTGAAGCACTTCGTTCCTATCATTTTGGAGAGGGCTCAGTATCAGGAGATGCGATTGCTAACGAGTCCATTAACGGTGGCCATTTACTGCCTGGAATAATTGTTAATCTTCATCTAACCGATGGGGTTATTTCAACAAATAACTTGCAGAATGGAGTTATAACGAGAGATAAACTGGCTACTGGCGCTATCACGGAAGGTCATATCGCCTCTAGCGTTGTTTTCTCACATCATTTGGCTGATTATGCTGTGAATTCGCTCAAGTTATCACCAGAGTCGGTTTYAACTGATAAGTTAACGGATTTTAGTGTATCCTCTGTGAAGCTGGCGGACGGTAGTGTTACAAGTGCAAAACTTGCACTGAATGCTGTGTCATCTGAGCATTTAGTTAAGCAATCGATTTCGACAAAGCATATTCAGATCCAATCCATTCAAAAGGAACATATCCAGTCTAAGACCATTGGATCCAATCATTTGGATAATCAGTCGGTGGGTGCGGAAGCACTGCAGGATGGTGCTATCTCAGCCGTTAAATTGGCCGGCGGTGCTGTTCAGTCCAAGCAAATTGCAGATGAAGCAGTGCTAAGCCGACATTTAGGGAATAGATCTGTTTTAGGCATTCATTTGAGGGACAGCAGCGTCCATGATATTCATTTGGTTGACGCCTCCGTAACGGAGAAGAAGATAGCTGCCGGAAGCGTTGGAGCAGGTCATCTGCAAAATGATTCTGTAAGTGCGGATACGCTCCAGAAAGGTGCAGTTGGCACGGATCATATCGCAGCAGGCGCTATCACATCGAGTAAAATTGCAGATCAATCAATCGGAGCAAATCAACTTCAGGAAGATTCGGTTCTGTCTTCTCATTTGTCACCAGACAGCGTAGGCGAGCTAGCATTGCAGAACGAATCAGTAACGCAAGGAAAGCTTGCCTTAGATTCAGTAACAGGCGAGCATGTGCAGCTTGAGTCATTGTCAGGAAAACATCTAAAATCAGAGACGATTCACGGTTATCACATTCAAAAAGGTACGCTTACCTTAGCCCACTTAACTGGCGATGCGCATGCTTTCGAAAAAATAGCAGATGAAAGTATCGCTGGCGGTAAAATCAAATCAGGATCAATCAGCAGCAAACAATTAGCTGTAGATAGTGTACGAACGGAGCAGTTGAAAGACAGTACGGTTACTCGAGAGAAGCTAACAAAAGATGCTATCGGCAGTGAGCAAATTGAAGCAGACTCTGTTGGCACGAAACAGCTTTCAGCAGGCAGTGTAACGACTGAGAAGCTGGCTGAAGGAAGCGTTGGCGAGCAAGCGTTGCAAGATGAGTCGGTTACGCAGTCTAAGTTAGCGCTAGAATCAGTATCGGGCGAGCATGTGCAGTCCGAAACGCTGTCAGGAAAGCATCTAAAGCCAGAGTCATTGACTGGAAAACATCTGAAACCAGATACGGTCGAGGGCAGCCACATTCAAAAAAGTACGATAACATTAGCCCATTTGGGTGATGACGTGGTTACTTTCGATAAAGTAACAGATGAAAGCATCGCTGGCAGCAAGCTGGAGTCAGGATCAATTAGCAGTAAGCAGCTGGGGCTTGGAAGTGTAGAAGCGGAGCATCTGTCAATCGGCAGTGTAACGACTGAGAAGCTTGCAGAAGGAAGCGTTGGCGAGCAAACGTTGCAAGATGAGTCGGTTACGCAGTCTAAGCTAGCGCTAGAATCAGTATCGGGCGAGCATGTGCAGTCCGAAACGCTGTCAGGAAAGCATCTAAAGCCAGAGTCATTGACTGGAAAACATCTGAAACCAGATACGGTCGAGGGCAGCCACATTCAAAAAAGTACGATAACATTAGCCCATTTGGG
>NZ_JBFUHJ010000030.1:0-36753 GCF_056402455.1 Paenibacillus sp. P4_A7
ATATACGCCACTTCAGGTGAAGCAGGCGGTTGTTGGTTACGGAAAAGCAGAGAAAAAGCAAGTGCAAGAGATGGTCAAAATATTTCTGAAGCTTTCAGCTGTGCCAAAGCCTGATGATGTTGCCGATGCGCTTGCAGTGGCCATTTGTCATGCTCATTCTGCTGTTCTGACTCAGAAAATTAATGAGGTGAAGCGTACGTGATTGATTTTTTAAGAGGTCCAGTTGTTCATTTGGAATCCGAATATATCGTTGTAGATGTAAAAGATATAGGTTACCGAGTTTTTACACCGAGTCCTTATGCGTTCGCTGGCAAAGATGAGCCCGTTACTGTATTCATTCATCATCATGTACGCGAGGATGCTATATTATTGTTCGGATTTGAGACGCGCGAGCAGCAAACCTTATTTCGTAAGCTGCTAGAGGTATCTGGTATTGGACCTCGTGTTGCCTTAGGTATATTATCTGCCRGCAGTCCGGATGCCGTAATTAACGCTGTTCAACAAGAAAATATAGTGTATTTAAAGAAGCTTCCCGGAATTGGCATGAAAACAGCTCAGCGTATGATTCTTGATCTGAAAGACAAGCTTGTGGGGCTTGGATCAGAGGTGGGTCTATTTGCGGTTAATGGTTTTGGAACTGATTCGAAAGCTGCCAGCGGCGGTACTCAGGGCGCTGGTACAGCATGGAAAGAAGCGCGAGAGGCACTTGCTTCACTGGGCTATACGGCAGCAGAGCTTGACCAGGCTTGGAACGGCCTGCAGGATTCTGTGACAGCTGATGAACCAGTTGATAAATTAATGAAACGGGCTTTGCAGCAGCTCTTTAAAGGCTGACGGAAGGAGCTGAACGAGTATGGATGATAGAATCATTTCCACAAACCTTATGATGGAAGAAGAGTCGGTTGAGCTTAGTTTACGCCCACGTTATTTGGCGGAATACATTGGGCAAACAAAGGCCAAAGAAAACTTGAAAATTTATATAGAAGCGGCAAAAATGCGTAAGGAAGCACTTGATCATGTCCTTTTATATGGACCACCAGGGTTAGGTAAAACGACGTTATCCAATATTATTGCAAACGAGCTTGGCGTTAATCTTCGCACAACATCGGGACCCGCTATTGAACGTCCTGGTGATCTAGCTGCTCTACTAACGAACTTGCAAGAGGGCGATGTGCTGTTTATTGATGAGATACATCGGCTGCATCGTACGGTAGAAGAAGTACTGTATCCGGCGATGGAAGACTTCGCGCTTGATATAATGATTGGTAAAGGTCCGAGCGCTCGCTCGATGAGACTGGACTTGCCTCCCTTTACATTAATTGGGGCGACAACAAGGGCTGGTTTGCTATCGGCGCCGCTACGTGATCGTTTCGGTGTCGTTAGTCGTCTTGAGTTCTATACGATTGATGAGTTAACGTATATCGTATCTCGCACATCCGAGATTTTGGGCGCCAGCATTGTAGGGGAAGCGGCTTCGGAAATTGCAATGCGTTCACGCGGAACACCGCGTATTGCGAACAGACTGCTAAAACGTGTGCGGGATTTTGCACAGGTTCGCAGTGACGGGGTCATTACGCACGAAATCGCAAGGTCTGCACTTGAGCTATTACAAGTGGACCCGATGGGCCTCGACAATATTGATCACAAAATGCTGTATGCCATGATGACAACCTTTGCCGGCAGACCGGTAGGCTTGGATACAATCGCCGCAACGATAGGTGAGGAGAGCCAAACGATTGAAGATGTGTATGAGCCATACTTGATGCAAATTGGCTTTTTACAGCGGACACCTCGAGGTCGTATAGCAACAGATAGTGCCTATCGACATCTGGGTCTTCCTATGCCTGGAAAATAAAATTTTGATAATTGGTTGCCAGTGACAGCCAGACAGAGGAGTGAACAACAATCATGTCAAATAGTTGGCCGATTAAACGTCTAAGTATACTGACCCTTGCAGGTATTTTGCTCGTATCTGCATGGACGGCTTGGCCGTTGCAAGCGGCAGTACCGAAGCTGGACAACATTCGTGTTGCGTTATTTGCTCAATTGCCAGCGAAGAACTTCAATGATACGACTGCAGCAGCGACGTTCTCATCAGCAGGAGGTTTGCAGATTGGAATAAGACTGCCAGGCAGTACGAATAATTGGTTTAGCATCCCTGAGAATGCAGAAGCTAGGTTCGCAATCGACGACTACAAAGTGAAGTTGTATGAATCGTCTAAATTTGCTTCTGCTTTGGCCGTTTATCAAAGAATTCAAACAGCTAAAGGTGCAGGTTACATAACCTCATTATCCAAAAATGGCGTGATTACTTATCAAGTGACTGAAGGTACGTATAAGACGGCTGTTGAGGCAACTGCCGGCTTGAACAAATGGGCGAAAGACACAGAGCTATCCAAGCTGGTTGGCGGTTTTAAACCGTTGATTCAAGGTCCGCTTCATCTAGAAAGCGCGCCGTTTCCAAGTAAGGCTGTAGCGGCTGAAGCTGCAAACGCTTTTGGAAATGTCGGATTAGATGCGTTTGTAGCCATGCGTTCCTTACAGAAGGATACCGTAAGTTATTCGGTTATGGTTGGTTCCGCCGCAACTGACGCGGAGTTGCAAATTATAAAGGCAGTAGCGACTAAAGCGCCTAATGGCAGCGGTTTGAAGACAGCTGATACGGGATCTGCCTATTTACTAATTAGCAACGATCATTCGTTAAGCAAAGCGGTAAACAGTACGGAGCTCTACTCGTTTACTGGTACTGATACGAAAGTAACCGTTTCACCGATTACCGCTGACTTCATTAAGTTAACAGAGCGCAGCAACCGGGCTTATCGCGGTACTTTCGAGCTTAGTGTGCTGAACGGTCGGATGGCGGTTGTAAATGAACTTCCGTTTGAACAGTATTTATACTCGGTTACCGGGGCAGAGATGATCTCGTCATGGCCAGAGGAAGCGTTGAAGGCGCAAGCTGTAGCAGCGCGGACTTATGCATTAAACAAAGGATTTGGATTCCAAATTGCACATGTGGTAGATACAACCTTGAGCCAAGCGTATTATGGAACAGGCTGGGAACGCCCATCTACGATTGCTGCAGTAGATCAAACTGCAGGCGAAGTAGCTTTATATAACGGCAAGGTAATTGAAACGTTATTCTCCTCAAGCAGCGGTGGCATTACAGCTGATGCGAAGGAGATATGGAATAATTCGGTCTCTTATTTCAAGCCCGTTAGCAGCCCCGACCAAACGTCAGAGGCAGGTCTTTTCAGTTGGTATAGGGTTGTTCTAGACAATGGAGAAGTTGGTTATGTCCGTGAGGATTTGGTTGAAGATAGCGGTAAGACTACAGCAGCGGGAAGCCGGGTTTTAAATGTGAAAGTGGATGGAACAAAGGTCCGTAAACATCCCTTTGTCCAAGACAGTATTCCATTAATAGCTGAGCTGAGCCGCGGTGCAACCGTCATTGAACTAGAGAAAACAATTGAATCGAATCAGATGAATTGGGTTCGCGGACCATTCACGTCCAAGGAGATGCTCACAACTATTAATGCACGTGCGCTTACTAAACTTACTAGCCCGCCTGTTACTATGGAAGTAAGCGAGCGTGGAGCGTCTGGCCGTGCCACTGCAATCCTAATCAACGGGCAATTGCTTGATGTGAAGTATCCTGATGCCTTTCGAGCAACATTAGGTGTACAAGGATCACTTCCAAGCACATTGTTCCAAATTGAAGAAACAGCCAAAGTCAGTATGCTTGGCGCTGAGGGAGCAACGAGAACAAAGTCAGCTGGAAATCAATCGATTTATACGATTGCTGCTGGGGATAAGGTTTCTGAATCAACAAATGAAAATTTATTCCTTTTGAGTGCAGACGGGCAGCTTCGCACAGCAACGAAGGAACCATCTTTCCGTTTTATTGGAAGAGGAAATGGACACGGGCTTGGTATGTCGCAGTATGGTGCGCTCGGCTTGGCACAGCAAGGGTATGACTATCAATATATTTTGAAATACTACTATAAAGATGTAACTATAGCTAAGGAATGATGGATACGATATGAACGTAGATTGGTTTGATTTTGAATTGCCGGAACATTTGATAGCCCAGACACCGCTCCTTGATCGGACGGCATCTAAACTGCTAACATTAAACCGGAAATCTGGTGAAATTGCACATCGTGTTTTTACTGATTTGGAGCAATATGTACAAGCAGGGGACGTACTCGTCTTAAACGATACGAGAGTTATTCCAGCACGGCTTACAGGCATAAAGAGTGACACTGGTGCAAAAATTGAGCTGCTGCTGTTGAAACAGCTGGGCGAGGATCGCTGGGAAACGCTAGGCAAGCCTGCCAAGCGTCTGAAAATAGGGACACAGCTCTCATTTGGTGACGATGGGAACGGCAATCCGCTGCTTCGTGCGGTCATCGAGCAGGAGGGTGATATGGGTGGGCGGACGATTCGCTTTGAATACGATGGAATCTTTCAAGAGCTGCTAGATCGACTAGGTGAAATGCCTTTGCCTCCATATATTAAAGAAAGACTTGAAGAAAGAGAAAGGTATCAAACCGTTTATTCACGTCATGCAGGCTCAGCAGCTGCGCCAACAGCGGGATTACATTTTACAGAAGAATTTCTTCTGAAATTGCAAGAAAAGGGTGTAAAGCTTGCATATATTACATTGCATGTTGGTTTAGGCACATTCCGTCCGATGTCAGTGGATTTAGTTGAGGATCATGCTATGCATGAAGAATACTACGCCCTGGACGAGCATAATGCGCAAATCATCCAAGCAGCGAAAGAGAGCGGAGCTCGTATTATTGCGGTCGGAACGACTTCATCAAGAACACTGGAGACGGTTGCTGCTCGTTTTGAAGATAAATCGATTGAAGCGTGCAGTGGTTGGACATCGATCTTTATTTTTCCGGGTTATTCATTTAAACTTGTTAATGCATTGCTCACCAATTTTCATCTACCAAAATCAACACTCGTTATGCTCGTTAGCGCGCTTGCTGGACGCGATGCCGTCATGCATGCCTACGAAGAAGCGATTGCAAACGAATATCGGTTCTTCAGCTTCGGCGATGCGATGTTTATTTACTAACTAGGAATAGGAAGCGTGAATTGTGGCTATAAAATACGAATTAATTAAAACATGTAAGCAATCGGGAGCACGACTTGGGCGAGTTCATACTCCGCATGGCATTATCGAAACGCCAACCTTTATGCCGGTTGGTACACAAGCTACCGTTAAGACAATGAGTCCGGAAGAGCTTAAGACTATGGACGCGCAAATTATTTTGAGCAACACCTACCACTTATTTTTGCGTCCTGGACATGACATTGTTAAGCGTGCAGGCGGACTGCATAAATTTATGAATTGGGATAGACCGATTCTAACGGATAGTGGCGGTTTTCAGGTGTTCAGCTTGAGTGAGATGCGTAAAATTACAGAAGAGGGCGTACACTTCCGTTCTCACTTGAACGGAGATAAAAAGTTCCTTTCTCCAGAAGTTGCGATGGAAATTCAAAATGCACTGGGCTCCGATATTATGATGGCCTTTGATGAATGCCCGCCTTTTCCAGCTGAATATGATTATGTGAAAAAATCACTTGAACGGACGACACGCTGGGCGGAGCGTTGCTTGGAAGCACATGCAAGACCTCATGATCAAGGCTTATTCGCTATCGTTCAAGGCGGAATGCACAAAGATTTACGTATTCAAAGCGCAACGGATTTGACTTCCATGGATTTCCCGGGGTATGCTATTGGTGGACTGAGCGTAGGAGAGCCTAAGCATTTGATGTATGAGGTGCTTGATTATACGGTTCCCGTTTTACCTGCAAACAAGCCGCGTTATTTAATGGGAGTTGGCTCACCGGATGCCTTGATTGAAGGCTCCATTCGGGGTATTGACATGTTCGATTGCGTTCTCCCGACTCGTATTGCCAGAAACGGGACAACCATGACAAGTGAAGGTAGACTTGTTATTCGAAATGCGAAATACGCCGAAGATTTTGGTCCGCTAGACCCGAACTGTTCTTGCTACACATGCACGAACTATTCTAGAGCGTACATACGTCATTTAATCAAAGCGGATGAGACATTCGGAATGAGATTAACGACTACTCACAACTTGCATTTCTTACTACAACTCATGCGGGACGTTCGCGAAGCGATTATGGAAGATCGGTTACTTGATTTCCGTGATTCCTTCTTCACAAGCTACGGACTGTTCGATAATGAGAAAGGTTTTTAGAAAGGGGGGATTTCGATGTGGCTAGCAGCAGATGCAGGTACAGGTAATATTTTTGGTATGATTTGGCCATTTGTTCTTATGTTCGCAGTGTTTTATTTTCTTCTCATTCGTCCTCAGCAGAAGAAACAAAAGCAGCGTACTGCCTTGTTAAACCAATTGAAAAAAGGTGATAAAGTTTCGACAATTGGTGGTTTGCATGGTACTGTTGTAGAGTTGACGGATGATACTGTTGTGCTTCGTGTTAACGATACAACAAAAATGACTTATGAGCGCAGTGCAGTGAGTACGATTATTACTTCTGCTCCAACAACTTCTCTTGAAAAAGAATAAGAAGCAAGGTGAAACGGCTGTCGCCATCCTTGGCGGTAAAGCTAACGTTTCGCGGGGAATTATAAGCAATTAATAAGTGTGAAACTTATTCATTCTTATAATTAAAAAAACGGCTGACATGCTCTATGTCGGCCGTTTTTATTTCATTTTTTTAAGTTTACTCCGATCATACCTCCGAAAGCACCAGCTGCAAGAACGGCTCCCAGAAGAAGCACGCTATACCAAGATAGCGAGGTGTTAGACGCCAGAAAGCTAATGATTAAAACGATCAACCCGTATAATAAGCCGAGTAAGGAGCCATTGTACCAGCCTTTTTTTTCAGATCGCCTTCCAGAAGTTAAACCGCCAACAAAGGAAGCAAAGGCATGGATGGCAAGTGCATAAGAAGGTAGCTCACTTTCCTTCATACTCGAAAATTGTAAAAGCAGAGACAACAGAAGTGCCCCGACTGCGAGCCATATCATTGAAAAAAGCACTCCTGCGAGTAACGGTGAAGTGATTAGTGGTGGTTTGGGAGTGTGTTTAACGGAACTTTTGATCGAACTCATCGTATTTCCCCTTTCGTTATGAGCGTATTACTAATCCATATGGTCAAGCTGGTCCGAATAGTACAACTTCTGTATCAGCTATTGCCATATATTCGTGTATCCCTTCTCGTATGATGTCTGCACGTGTAGGTCAGAATAGCTGTACGTACAAAAATAGTTGACATCAGCAGGCATGACAATGTCGAGGAGGCGGTTTCCACTGGAGTTTTGGAGCCTGTTGGTCCGGACGGTGATCATTTATTTCGTTGTATTTCTGATCATTAGGTTTATGGGGAAGCGAGAGATTGGCAAGTTATCGGTGTTTGATCTCGTTATTTCAGTAATGATCGCTGAGATCGCCGTTATAGTGGTCGAAGATACGAAGCGAGCGATGTGGGAAGGCATTCTTCCCATGGTCACCTTGTTGCTCATACAAATTGGCAGTGCATTTATGACGATGAAAAATCGTAAGTTGAGACTTTTGTTTGATGGCAAACCCAGTGTAATTATTGACAAAGGAAAAATAAACAGTGAAGTAATGAAAAAGCAAAGGTACAATTTAGATGATTTAATGCTCCAGCTTCGCGAAAATCGAATTAGCTCGGTTTCAGATGTAGAATTTGCGATTTTGGAAACGAGCGGAAAGTTGTCCGTCATTTCAAAGGAAGATGCCGGAACATCAACTGAAAATGATGATGATGGTAATAATAACAAAATAAGAAGCATTACATCTGGTTTGAGGAAGATGGAAATTCAAGATAGTAAGCAGAAATTAATTCCACCTGGTTATCGCTTTGAAATTTTGCCAATTCCACTTATTATGGATGGCAAAGTGCAAAATGACAGTTTAGAAAAGCTTGAAAAAACACGATTTTGGCTCAAAAATGTGCTGCAAGAGGAAGGCGTGTATGATTTTAAAGATGTATTCTTTTGCACGATTGACCATAAAGGAAAGCTGTTTGTTGATGTGAAAAACAGGAAACCGCGAATCTAAGAGAGGGGTAGCCCTCTTCTAGAATGCGGTTTTTCTGCGTCCTATGGCGTAAAAATTTCTTTTAATCAAACCATTTGCCAAGTAGGGGAATTCGGGCTATATCATGACGGTCAATAATTTTCATGACAACCATTAGGAGCAAATAAATGATTATGCTAGCTGCACAAGCAAGCAGCAAATTGATCCATTCTGCAGAGAGTGGTTCTTGATTCATCGTCCACTTAGCAGCCGCTCCCATAATAACCATAGCTGTGCCTACTTTAAGGAAGTCGTAAAAATTCATACGGAAGCCAATAAAGCGAAGGACGCTGATGCCATGCAAAACGGTAACAAGAATGATATTTACGTTGATTGYGATTAGTGCTCCATAAATTCCAAAGTCTGGGTCGGAAGCTAACTTGGCTATAAGAACCAACTTCACAATGGCTCCGATTGATGTGTTCAGCAATGCTGTCCCTGGCTTATCCAGAGCTTGGAGAGCTGCTTGCAGAGGAGCTTGTAAATAAATGAATATACCTATCGGAGCCATTAGCTGAAGCATAGGGGCGATGTCAGCATGATTGTAGAGTATTCTGCAGATAGGATCGGCGAATAAAAGCATTACGACAATGAATGGAGCGCCGGAAACGAGTGAGAGACGCATGGACTGGTGAAGCCGTTTATGAATTAATGGAGTATCACCTTTTGCTGCCGCTTCAGATAAGGAAGGTACCAGCGACACGGCAAGAGAATAAGTTAGCGCAGTCGGCAGCAGGAGGAGTGGAATAATCATTCCTTGTAATGCGCCATATTGCGCGGTAGCTGTACCGGTAGCTACTCCAGCTATAACTAGGCTGCGAACTGTGAAAATCGATTCAAGTAAATAGGATAATGAGCCAACCATCTTGCTGGCTGTAACAGGAATAGATATGTTTAATAAACGCCTTAGAACGGGTTCTCTTTTTGAGCTAGATACGGGTAATATGTTTACGGCATTCATCTTGTTGTTTTTATTAAAATAATACTTCCAGAGGAGGACGGTTAAGCCGCCGATCTCTCCGACAACAGCACCGAGCATCGCCCCAGCTGCAGCCCACTCCAGACCTAGCGGCATTAAGAGGTAAGCGAAAGACAGAGAAGCGAATATACGTAGAACGGTCTCAATGATTTGCGAGATCGCGCTTGGAACCATATTTTGTTTGCCTTGAAAATAGCCGCGATAAACTGACGATATTCCAATAATAAGCGGGAGCGGAGACATGGCTAGAAACGTATGATAAACACGAGCATCTGGCAGTACATGCTTCGTAATCCAAGGAGCGAAGAGAAGCATAATTGCTGTCATAATGAGGCCAATGGATACGACTAGCCCCATTGCAGCTCTGAAAATATATTTTACGCGTGCGGAATCGCCCTTTGTATCCGCCTCGGCAATCCATTTTGCAACTGCTAAAGGAATACCTCCGATTATTATTGTAAGTACGACTGTCAGAAATGGATAAACGAGTTGGTAGATCCCCACTCCCTCCGCGCCAATGATTCTCGGCAGCATGATGCGGGGGACAAACCCAAGCATACGGTTAATAATGCCAGCAGCCAGCAAAATCATAGCACCTTTGATGAACGTTTGCTTCGTCATTATGATTATCCTCTTCTCTTTCTTAGAATTACAAAATAAATGTTGCCTTTGTCAAAAGACGAAGCTATGAGACAGGCAGGTATATTTATGTTTATGCGCGGCATGTCCAGTTCCATGTCAGTCAATTTTACAGGCCCCAATTACATGGAGCAGGAATCATACATAACTACAGCGAATAGTTGTAAGTAGAAGTGTTGTAAAAGAAGCAAGTTTTACAATGTAAAACAGGAGATTATGCTTACAATGCAAGTTTTACGATGTAAAACGATTAGGGGGAACAAGCAGCATGGCAGACGAGGACCTAAGCAGTGTGATCGAGGAGCTATGCAAAAGCAAGGCGGAGGAATTCCAGCTTATCGGATATGAGCATGTCACTGGAGAAGAAGTATGGCAATGCGTAAGTGAAAAGTATAAGAAGACGGGTCAGCCTGAGCTGCATCAATTGGTGAATGATATTTTATCGCTTAAAGTTATGGGGTTTATGAATTTCATGACAATAAGCGCATATAAGGGAACCCAATTTTAAGCTCTGGGTTTCTTTTTTTTTTTGACTCGTTTTTGCTGCGTCTGTATAATAGGAATATTGAGATCATAAGGGGGATTAATACGTATGTTCGGGAAGAGAATAATTGCCTTCCTTGCGATCGTTGTCATTTTGTTTGGCGTTATCGCTTGGACAAGCCCGTCACTAGTGAAAGATGTTCGTCTAGGCCTTGATTTAAAAGGTGGATTTGAGGTTCTGTATGAAGCGGAGCCGCTTGAGGGCGGAGTAGCCGTTACCCCTGAGTCGTTGAAAGAAACGGCAAGAAGTCTTGGAAAGCGTATTGATGAGCTCGGTATAGTTGAACCAGAAATTACGACTGAAGGTTCAAACAGAATTCGTCTCAGACTTGCAGGAGTGGCGGATGAAGCAGAAGTTAGAGAGATTCTAGCTAAGCCAATCAACCTAACATTCCGCGGTCCTGATGGCAAGGTCGAGCTGCATGGCGGTGATTTTAAGCAAAACGGCGCAGGAGTTGGCTATGATAATTTAGGCAAGCCGTTTGTTACGATTGAACTAAAGGATCCAAAGAAATTCGAAGAGGTAACTGGTAGATTAAGTCAGCTTCCTAATGTTGAAGATCGATACTTGGCTATTYATTTGGATGATAAGGAATTATCTAGGCCTAGTGTCCATACTGCAATAGCTGGAGGATCTGCTCAGATTTCCGGTGATTATACCAACGATGAAGCAAAAGAACTGAGAGATACGATCAACCTTGGCTCGCTTCCACTGAAGCTAGTTGAGAAATATACACAAAGCGTGGGCGCAAGTCTTGGGCTAGCATCGCTTAAAGATACGGTTGAAGCTGGTATTATCGGTACATCGATTATACTAATCTTCCTTATTATTTTGTTCAGGATTCCCGGTGTTATTGCAGCAATTACTGTTGTAACTTACACGTGGCTCCTAATCGTTGTCTTTAATTTAATGAATGCGACACTAACGTTGCCTGGTATTGCGGCCTTTGTGCTCGGTATCGGTATGGCGGTAGATGCGAATATTATTATGTATGAACGGGTTAAGGAAGAAATTCGAAGCGGTAAGAGCTTGATGTCCTCTCTAAAAGCGGGCTCCAAAAACTCAATCCGTACGATCATGGATGCGAATATTACAAATATCATTGCAAGCGTCGTGTTGTACTACATCGGCAACGGTGCGATTCGCGGCTTCGCGTTAACGATGATCTTCAGTATTCTAGTAAGTATGATTACGAATATTTTCTTATCTAGATTCTTAATCATGCTGATTATCAAGAGTAATTTGTTTAAAAAACCTAGCTATTTCGGTGTGAAGGAGGCAGAAATCCGTGAACTTTAATACTAAAATTCGTTATGACTTTGTAGGCAACCGAAATAAGTTCTTTCTGTTCTCTATCGCGCTAACTGTAGCAGGTATTCTGTCGCTGCTTATTTTCAATCTTAATTTCGGGGTTGATTTCAAGGCAGGAACAAACATGGATATTTCGGTTGGTAAGAAAGTGACACAGCAGGAAGCGAAAGATATTCTTGTGCAAGCAGGCATCTCAGATATCACTCCAACGGTTGGCGGCAGCAATAATGACCGAGTATCCGCAAGGTTCGATGAGGTGTTAGCTCAACCGAAAATCGTTGAAATTCAAAACGCATTCAAGGCCAAGTTTGGTGATCAAGTATCGGCTGAAGTCAACGTAGTATCACCGGATATGGCACAGGAGCTTGGTATTAAAACGATTTGGGCGATTTTGATTGCGAGCGTAGCGATTATGATTTACGTTATGTTCCGCTTTGAATGGCGATTTGCACTTGCTGCGAATATTGCCATTTTATATGATGCGTTCGTTGTAGTAGCGGTCTTTTCAATTTTCCGCTTGGAGGTTGATCTACCGTTCATTGCGGCCGTACTAACGACGATTGGTTACTCAATTAACGATAAGATCGTTATTTTTGACCGAATTCGAGAAAATTTGCGTTTCGGTAAATTCAAAAATCGTGATCAATTGGCTGAAATGGTAAACGCGAGTATCTGGCAAACAATGGCACGTAATATTTATACGGTTTTAGCTGTTTTAATTGTCGCGGTTTGTCTATTTTTGTTCGGAAGCGAATCGATCAAGCTGTTCGCATTGGCTAAAATTATCGGATTGTCCAGCGGTGCTTATTCATCAATCTGTATCGCAAGCCCGCTCTGGCTGCTTCTTAAAGGGAAGCAAAAGACTAAGGAAGTCGCTAAAGCAACAGCTTAGTCCTTCATAACAACATGCTTACGAAGTGGGTTTTGCATTCGCAAAACCTAAGTACATGCTTACGAAGTAGGTTTTGCATTCGCAAAACCTAAGTACATGCTTACGAAGTAGGTTTTGCATTCGCAAAACCTTTTAGGAGGGTTATCATGTCAACTGCACAGCGATATGCGAAAGCGGAGTCCGCAAGCTGGGCTGACTTATGGGGAAACATACTGCTGGCATTATTTAAGGGTGTTGTAGGTTGGCTATCAGGAAGCAAGGCTTTGCTGGCTGATGCTTTCCGCTCTGCAGCGGAAACAGCAGCCAGCATCGCCGCTTTGTCTGGACTTCGTGTAAGCCGTCGCCATAAAACGAGTAAACCGAATCAAATAGTGGAAACCGAAAATAAGAGAAGAGAGACGACAGCGACCATTTTGGTATCCGTCGTCCTACTCTTTATAGGGCTAGAAATCGGAATTTCAGCTGTTCGTGATATTGCCAATGGTATTACAGATGCTCCTCATTGGGGATCGCTTGTGGGCATCGTGGTGGGACTCATCGTAAAGGAAATATTCTTCCCTTCAAAAGAACGTTCATTAGGATTATACTGCTCGATAACAGCTTTAATCGGAGCGGGTGGAGCTATCGCTGGCAGTCTGCTGACGATGCCAGTGCTTTATTATTTTGATCCTGCAGCAGCGCTTATTATTGCAGGAATCATTATGTACAACGGTTATTTCACAGCTATGAAAGCGAGTCGCAAGGACAGCAAGGATTCTTCTCAGGAGGAAGACCCTGATGAGCTTATGCAGCTTATACAGCGAGTTGAAGGTGTTGTAACTGTGCAATCCTTGCGAGCTAAGGAACATGGGCATTACGTTGTTGCGGATATTGTAATAAGCGTTAATCCTCGAATTTCTGTTTTGGAAGGGCAAGAAATTGCTAAGCGGGTGAAGCTTCTTGTCATAAAACGATTTATTCATGTGACGGATGTATCGATCTATGTTGAACCCTATGATCCGGGATATCCTTATAAATCTAATCATGATCCGAATCAGGAGCAGATGCCGACACTGCTGCAATAACTATTTCGAACAGCAGGAAAGGGGAAAGCGTAATGATTCAAAGAAAGACACGCTGGGCTTTAGCGCCATGGGACGAACCAGACGAGCAAAAAGCAGAGCATTTAGCTGATATRCTTAGCCTGCCGCCTTTAGTGGCGCGTTTACTTGTTAAACGTGGTTATGGTGAAGTCGAGTCTGCTGAACGGTTCCTGCACGGAGATGAGCAGTATTTTCATGATCCTTATTTGCTGCTCGGAATGAGGGAAGCTGTTGATCGGATAAAGCAAGCAGGACAGAATAACGAGAAAATTCGTATTTATGGCGATTATGATGCAGATGGCGTATCCAGCACATCGCTGCTAGTACAGCTGTTTCGTACATTAGCTTATAATTATGATTTTTATATTCCACATCGAGCTATTGAAGGGTATGGTCTCAATCGTAATGCCATTAAACTTGCTGCTGATGAAGGTGTCCAATTAATTGTAACCGTGGATACAGGGATAAGCGCATATGAGGAAATTGAATATGCGAAGCAGYTTGGTATAGATGTGGTTGTGACCGATCACCACGAGCCGCCTGAGCAAATACCAAATGCATGTGCAGTCGTCAATCCTAAGCAACTGGACTGCGGCTATCCGTTCAAAGGGTTGGCAGGTGTAGGGGTTGCTTTTAAGCTGGCTCATGCCATGTTGGATCGTCCACCATTGGAATGGCTGGATATCGTAAGCTTAGGGACAATTGCTGACCTCATGCCTCTTGCAGATGAAAATCGTATTTTTGTTCGCTATGGACTGGAAATACTAAATAGCAATTGCAGTATTGGTTTCCGTGCTTTAGCAGAAGCCTGTGGTATAACGCTAGGTGCATTAACAGCAACTAATGTTGCGTTCAACATGGCTCCGCGTATAAATGCAGCCGGTAGGCTTGATCATGCTAAGCGCGCGGTTGAACTGTTGACGACAGATGATTACGATGTTGCTATTTTGCAGGCTGCTGGACTCGATAATCTCAACAAGGAACGGCAACGAGTTGTCGAGAGCATTATGAAGGAAGCAGAGCTCCAGTGGCAGGCCAAATGCGCTACCGCCGAAGCAGCGGGATTAGAAGCCCCAGCGGTTATCGTTCTTGCTGGAGAAGGCTGGAATGTTGGCGTCATAGGCATTGTTGCATCGAAACTGCTTGATCGTAATTACAAGCCTGTCATTATACTCGGCATAGATGAGCAGACAGGCATGTGCAAGGGGTCTGCCCGCTCGATTGAAGGCTTTGACCTGCATGCGGCACTTACAGCGTGTGATGAACTTTTAGATCATTACGGGGGTCACCAGGCAGCTGCTGGAATGAGCCTGCACAAAGATCAGTTAGGCGCATTTGAACAGCGTCTTGGAGAGCTAGCGATAGAGTGGCTCAAAGCAGATGATTGGATTCCAAAAACAGCGATTGATTTCGTATGTACCGTTAATGAAGCGACAATCGATACGATCACTCAATTGGCATTGCTTGAGCCATTCGGGATGAGCAATCCTTCGCCAAGGCTGCTATTTCAAGGAGCTATGCTAGCCGATAAGCGAACGATTGGCAAAGAAGCTAAACATCTGAAGCTTTCACTTGGAAGCAATAAACGGATGTTAGACGCGATAGGCTTCAATATGGGTTCCTTAGCTGACGGATTAAAGCATGGGCATGCCATTGATGCTGTAGGTGAATTGTCCGTTAACGAGTGGAATGGGATGCGCAAGCCGCAGTTGCAACTGCAGGATGTTCATTATGAGCCTGTAGTAGAATCAACATTTCCTGAACGGGGTACATTTGGACTCATTTATCAACAACTATTGAAGCTTAGGCAAGCGCCATTATCTGGTTTGGCTGAGCGGTTGGCACGCCAAAATAACTTGACAGTGGATACAATCGTGCTTATATTAGATGTTTTTGAGGAATTATTGTTTATTGAAAGAAGTAATGATCTACTTATCGTTGCAGAATCACCGCAGAAACGGGACTTAGCAACCTCGGAGAAATACAAAGCCGCCAAACTGCAATTCGATGGTTTACAAGCATCGGTTAGCAGAGGCAAGTAACAACTATAAGCTGGAGTGGAAAGGGTTGACAGTACGTGTCAAATACAGAATTCAATTTTAAAGATTACATCCGGGTAATTCCCGATTTCCCGCAACCAGGCATTCGATTCAAAGATATTACAACGCTGCTCAAAGATGGAGGCGCTTATCGCGCTGCCATTGAAGAGATGCGTGCAGCTGTTCAACATATGAAGATTGATGTTATTGCAGGACCTGAGGCTCGCGGTTTTGTAGTAGGTGCCCCTCTTGCGATAGCGCTTGGTGTTGGCTTTATACCTATTCGTAAAACAGGCAAGCTTCCAGGCGAAACAATTACTGCAAGCTATGATTTGGAGTATGGAAATGATCAGCTTGCTATGCATAAAGATGCGATTTCCCCTGGTCAACGGGTTTTGATTGCTGATGATCTGCTTGCTACAGGCGGAACGATTGCCACTTCGATAAACCTAGTGCGCCAACTCGGCGGCGAAGTTGTCGGAGCAGCCTTTCTAATCGAGCTCGCTTATTTAACAGGCCGTGAGAAGCTCGATGGTATTGACGTATTTTCGCTAATGACATACGAATAAAGCAGCAACCTTAAAAATACCAATAATGACCGCCTTTTTCTTGTGTACGCATTGTACACGGTGAGGCGGTTTTACTTATATAACCGGCCAATAATTAGCATGTTAAGGCAAATATATTCCCGTTTTAGGTAATAAGGTACGGTTTTAAAGAGTTAGAATCGCTTCAACAGTTGACGTAGTGCCATTTTTACAGGCATAATATTAGAAAACTCGGAAAAAGCATGAATGGGTCTGCCAGGAGTGTATTCAGAAAGGGACGTTTCATGGGCATTGAGCATTTACTCGAGAAGGCATCCGCCTATATGAAAGAGCAGGACCTTATACGCATCCAGGAAGCCTATGATTTTGCGGAACAAGCCCATCACGGTCAAGTGCGAAAATCGGGAGAGCCATATATCCTTCATCCCGTTGCGGTTGCTGATATTCTTGTTGATATGCAAATGGACGTGCTGTCGATTATCGCGGCACTGCTTCATGATGTCGTAGAAGATACGACGGTTGATTTACAAACGGTTCATGCGAAATTTGGTGAGACCTGCGCCATGCTTGTGGATGGTTTAACTAAGCTGGAGAAAATCAAGTTCCGTTCCAAGGAAGAGCAGCAGAACGAAAACTATCGTAAAATGTTTGTCGCAATGGCTCAGGATATTCGCGTTATTTTAATAAAACTAGCCGATAGGCTGCACAATATGCGCACGCTCAAGTTTCAATCAGAGGAAGCACAGCGCCGTATTGCCTATGAAACGTTGGAAATCTTTTGCCCGCTTGCACATCGCCTTGGTATTTCAGCTATCAAATGGGAAATGGAAGATATTGCGCTTCGTTATTTAAATCCGCAGCAATATTATCGCATTGCCAATCTGATGAAGAAGAAACGTGCAGAACGCGAGCAGTTTGTTGAAGACGTTATTGAGCGAATTAACGAAAAGCTGGGCGAAATGGGCATCGAGGGCGATATTTCTGGACGTCCGAAGCATTTATATAGCATATACAAAAAAATGACAGACAAAAACAAGCAGTTTACTGAAATATATGATTTACTGGCTATTCGAATTATTGTTGATAACATCAAGGATTGTTATGCGACACTAGGCATTATCCATACATTGTGGAAACCTATGCCTGGACGATTCAAGGATTATATCGCTATGCCAAAGGCCAATATGTATCAGTCGCTTCATACGACTGTTATTGGTCCAAACGGTGAACCGACTGAGGTGCAAATCAGAACATGGGATATGCACAGAACGTCGGAATATGGTATCGCGGCGCATTGGGCATATAAAGAAGGCTCACTAGTACCAGGCGGTAATTTTGAAGATAAAATGTCATGGTTCCGCGAGATTCTTGAGCTTCAGAAGGAAGCACGTGACGCATCTGAATTTATGGAGTCGCTCAAAATGGACTTCTTCGCTGATTTGGTATTTGTTTTTACACCAAGCGGTGAAGTGATTGAATTGCCTGCAGGCTCTGTACCGCTTGATTTCGCATACCGGATTCATACAGAGGTCGGCAATCGTACGATTGGAGCCAAGGTGAATAGTCGTATCGTGCCCCTTGATCATAAGCTCAAGACGGGCGATATCGTAGAAATCTTAACATCCAAGCATTCTTATGGACCAAGTCAGGACTGGGTGAAAATTGCCCAATCGTCACATGCCCGCAGTA
Source organism: Paenibacillus sp. P4_A7 (assembly GCF_056402455.1). Taxonomy (NCBI): domain Bacteria; kingdom Bacillati; phylum Bacillota; class Bacilli; order Caryophanales; family Paenibacillaceae; genus Paenibacillus; species Paenibacillus sp. P4_A7. The sequence continues at coordinate 17,835 of NZ_JBFUHJ010000030.1, forward strand.
AAATTAGGCAATGGTTCAAGAAGGAGAAGCGCGAGGAGAATGTTGCAAAAGGCCGAGACCTGATAGAGCGAGAGCTTAAACGTCTAGGTTTGGAGCCTTCTGCTTGGCTTGGCGATGATAAGCTGCAAGAGGCAGCGGCGAAGTTTGCTTTTAACGATATCGAAGATATGATGTCTGCTATCGGTTTTGGTGGAATTACGGCTGCACAAATCGTTACAAAGCTAACCGAGAAGCTGCGTAAGGAAGCAGAGCAAGCAAGTTTGCTTGAACTTACAAATGAACCGAAAGAAATTAAATCGCCTGGAAATCGGAAAACTAGACCGAATCAAGGCGTAACGATTAAAGGGATCGACAATTTGCTTGTACGGTTTGCACGTTGCTGTAATCCTGTACCTGGCGATACGATTATCGGCTATATTACTCGCGGTCGCGGAGTATCTGTCCATCGTATGGATTGCCCAAACATCCCATTCGGTGATGAAGGTGAAGAAGGCGAACGCGTTATTGAAGTCGAGTGGGAAGAGTCTATCGATGCCAATTATAGTGTTGATATTGAGATTACTGGCCATGACCGCAGAGGTTTGCTTAATGAAGTACTGCAAGCCGTATCCGAAAGTAAGACAAACATTTCAGCGGTTACAGGGCGTTCAGTTAAAAATAAAATGGCGTTAATTCATATGACGGTGTTGATCCGCAATATTGACCATTTATCGTCCGTCGTTGATAAATTAAAACGAATTCAGGACATTTATTCGGTACAGCGGATCATGCAATAGTTTGCTTGGATCGCTCATATGCAGAGGAAAGAACGTATATCGGAGGTTTTTGAGCAGTGAAGGTTGTTGTACAACGAAGTAAACAGGCGAAGGTAGTCATTGATGGAGACATTGTAGGAGCTATTGAGTTTGGTCTTGTTCTGTTAGTGGGCATCACGCATGAAGATACGGAAGCGGATGTGCGGTGGATGGCAGAGAAAATAGCAGGCCTGCGTATCTTTGAGGATGAGACAGGTAAGATGAATCTTTCTGTTACTGATTTAGGCGGTCAGTTATTGTCTATATCACAATTTACGTTATATGGGGATTGCCGCAAAGGAAGACGTCCAAATTTCATGGCTGCGGCTAGACCAGAGCTGGCAGAAGTGCTTTATAATCAATTTAATGAGGCGCTGCGCGGGATGGGACTAGTTGTTGAGACTGGTCGATTCGGTGCGATGATGGATGTAGAGCTTGTAAATTCGGGACCTGTTACTATAATTCTGGAGAGCGGTGCTTAAGATAACAATTACGGGAAACAATAGACATTAAGCGAAGCGATTATAGTAGGTCATTGTGTTCGCTGCATGTTCTATTGGAGGAATCCCGCAAATGCATCAGTCACGGAAAGAACAAAGCATGGAACGAGCGTCTAGAAGGCTTCTGCAACCGGATCGTCGTGAGGCAAAGATCATGGCTAAGCAAGAGGAAGACATTGAAGCTGCTGAAGAATGGGCTGGCTTCCCGCAGTATCCACGCAGAGATAATCCGAATCATCTATAGTCAATTACAGACACCGCCTTGGCACCTTGCTGGCGGTGTCTTCTTTATACGCATAGCGAACATATAAGAAAGGCGTCAATTAACAGATTGTTTTGCGAAATTTATAAAACGCTTTCTAAATTGTAATATTTCTGTAATCAATCTCTAACTTTCCTTTAACATCATTAACCTATAATAGAACTCGACCCCCTTTTAAAAATATAAATTACTTTTGGACCTACAAACTGGTTTTGTAGGTTTTTTTCTGTCTTCTTTTAGGGTGGGTAGTGTAAGATTATTCCTGACAAGCTCCATGTCAAGCTCCATATTGACTTTGAGTGCCGCTACAGGTAAAATTACATATYAGTATTTGTTGAAATCGATTCGTTGATGGGACAAAGTAATTCTTCACGTTATATCCAGAGAGGGACGTCATTTTAGCTGCAAGCGTCCTTATATCGGTTGAATGAAAAGACTTCCCGGAGAACAGACGGCGAACAAACGGAGGCGTAGGCGATAGGCTTGCGACCGATGAACAGTAGCTGGACTGCGGATGACGGGCGTTAACCGTCTTGAAGCGAGCTTATGCATGTCATGCAGCTCGGAATGTGGGTGGTACCACGGGAGATACACTCTCGTCCCTTACGGCAGATGTCGTTAGGAACGGGAGTTTTTTGTGTTTTACTATCGATATGAAATCCAATAAGGGGTCAGGAGGCATTCAAATGGCATTTCAAAAATCACCGGGAACACAGGACATTCTGCCTGGCGCGGTAGAGAGATGGCAATACGTGGAGCAGAAAGCACGCGATATTTGCCAGCGGTTTAACTTTCGTGAAATTCGCACACCGATTTTCGAATCGACGGAGCTGTTTCAACGCGGTGTCGGCGAGACGACCGATATTGTAGAGAAAGAGATGTATACCTTTATCGACCGTGGAGAACGGAGCCTTACGCTGCGTCCCGAGGGAACGGCAGGCGTTGTTAGATCTTACGTTGAGAACAAGCTATACGGCGAGCCGGATGTATCGAAGCTCTATTACATCGGACCGATGTTTCGTTATGAGCGTCCGCAAGCGGGACGTTATCGTCAGCTTCACCAATTTGGTGTGGAAGCTATCGGCTCCGCTGATCCGGCTATCGATGCAGAGGTAATTGCTCTCGGTTATACGTTTTATACAGAGGTTGGCCTAAAAGGAGTACGTGTAGAAGTAAACTCCGTGGGCACACCTGAGGTGAGAGCAGTCTTCCGTGAGCGCTTGCTAGCTTTTCTAGAGCCGAAGCGGGAGCTTCTATGCAAGGATTGTCAGTCGCGTATCGATCGAAATCCGCTGCGTGTGCTTGATTGCAAGGTGGATCAGGCTCACTTTGAAGACGCGCCGTCTATACTCGACAGCTTGGATGAGGAATGCCGTAATCATTTTGACAAGGTGCTTATGTATTTGGGTGATATGGGTATTCCATTCACGATAAATCACCGCCTTGTTCGCGGACTGGATTATTACACGCATACAGCATTTGAATACAAAGCTGAAGGCATTGGTGCAATCGACACGATTGGCGGCGGTGGTCGCTATAACGGACTTGTAGCCGGAATCGGTGGTCCTGATCAGCCAGGCGTTGGCGTGGGTCTCGGCCTTGAGAGAACAATTCTGCTGCTTGAGCACCAACAAACCGAGCTGCCGAATTTTAATCAAGTGGATGTCTATTTCGTAGCGCTCGGTGAAGCGGCAGACCGCGAGGTCACAAAACTCGTCTACCAGCTCAGAATGCGCGGGATTCGAGCGGAACGTGATTATCTAGGGCGTAAGATGAAAGTACAGATGAAGTCTGCTGACCGCCTTCAAGCTCGTTATACAGCCATCCTTGGCGATGATGAGCTTGTGCGCGGCGAAATAGCTTTGAAGGACATGGTGAAAGGCGAGCAGCGCGTTGTTTCGATCGACCGGCTTGYTGACGAGATTAGCGGTTAAGAACCACCTTATAAACTAAACTAATTAATAGAGGAGCATGTATATTATGTTGTTAAAAACTCATCACTGCGGCAGACTTACGAAAGCAGACGTTGGCCAATCTGTTATCCTAAACGGTTGGGTACAACGTCGTCGCGATCTTGGCGGCGTACTATTTATCGATTTGCGCGATCGTTCCGGTATTGTTCAAACTGTATTCAACCCTGATTTCTCCGGTGATGCTCTAGCTATTGCTGACCGTGCTCGTAACGAGTTTGTGCTTGCTATTCAAGGCACAGTTGTTGAACGTGATGCGGAAACTTACAATGCAAACCTGGCAACAGGCGAAATTGAAGTACGCGTTACGAAAATCGAAGTATTGAACGCTGCGAAAACACCTCCGTTCCCAATTGAAGATGGTGTTGAGGTTGATGAGTCGCTTCGTCTGAAATATCGTTATCTTGATTTGCGCCGTCCGGAAATGCAAAAGACATTATTTCTTCGTTCGAAAGCAGCGAAGGTGTTCCGTGATTTCCTTGATGGAGAAGGCTTTATTGATGTAGAAACACCAATTCTAACGAAAAGCACGCCAGAAGGCGCGCGTGATTATTTGGTACCGAGCCGTGTTCATGAAGGCGAATTTTTCGCATTGCCGCAATCACCACAAATTTTCAAGCAATTGCTAATGGTAGGCGGTATTGAGCGTTATTATCAAATCGCTCGTTGCTTCCGCGATGAGGATCTTCGTGCTGACCGTCAACCAGAATTCACGCAAGTCGACGTTGAAACTTCATTCTTGTCGCAGGATCAGCTGCTTGCAATGATGGAGGAGCTTACAGCGAAGCTGCTTCGCGAGACTGTTGGAGTAGAACTTGAGCTTCCGTTCCAACGTATCACTTATGCAGATGCAATGAATAAATACGGTTCGGATAAGCCTGATCTACGTTTTGGACTTGAAATTGAAGATATTACGGATATCGTTTCTGGCAGCGATGTGAAAGTATTTGCAAGTGTAGCAGCAGGCGGCGGAGTTGTTAAAGCGCTGAACGCAAAAGGCTGTGCAAGCTGGAGCCGTAAGGAACTTGATGATCTGCAACCGTTCGCTGCGCGTTACGGCGGTAAAGGACTTGCTTGGATCACAGTGAAGGAAGGCGAATGGCGCGGCCCGATCGTGAAATTCCTGAAACCGGAGGAAATCGCTGCTCTTACAGAACGTTTGCAAGTTGAAGAGGGAGATTTGCTTACATTCTCCGCTGACAAAAAGAAAGTTGTTGCAGATGTACTAGGCAACCTACGTTCGAAACTTGGTAAAGATCTAGGCTTAATTGACGCATCTAAATTCAAATTTGCATGGGTTGTTGATTTCCCATTGCTTGGCTGGGATGAGGATGCAAAACGTTATGTAGCTGAGCATCATCCGTTCACTCGTCCAAACGATGAGGATCTTCACTTCTTCGATACGGATCCAGGACAAATTCGTGCGCAAGCTTACGATCTCGTTCTGAACGGATATGAAGTAGGCGGTGGTTCAATGCGTATTTACCAACGTGCAGTACAAGAGCAAATGTTCAAAGCGCTTGGCTTCAGCATGGAAGAGGCACAAGAGAAGTTTGGCTTCTTGCTCGATGCATTCGAATACGGAACACCTCCACACGGCGGTATCGCATTCGGTTTTGACCGTCTAGTTATGCTTCTTACTGGCCGTACTAACTTGCGTGAGACAATTGCTTTCCCGAAAACAGCGAGTGCAACAGATTTGCTTTGCGATGCGCCGTCTGAGGTAGAATTGTCACAGCTTGAACAGCTGCATATCCGTACAGTGCTTAAGCCTAAGCAGCCAGTTGCCGCAGCAACAGTATCAGCAGCAGCTACTGAAAACAGCGAAAAATAATCGTTTCATGCAAAGGAGGCGGCAGCCAGATGCTTCACCAATTTTCACGTACTGAGCTCGCTATCGGTCCAGAAGGACTTGCGCTAATGAAGGGGAGCACGGTTGCCGTGCTCGGAATCGGCGGTGTCGGCGGAATAGCGGCTGAAGCGTTGGCGCGCACTGGAATTGGTCGTATTATTCTGATCGATAAGGATGTCGTCGATATAACGAACGTCAATCGGCAGGTTCATGCGCTTACAACAACAGTTGGTCAGCCCAAAGCAGATTTGATGCGCGACCGGATTAAGCTTATTAATCCGGAATGTGATGTCATCGCTATGCGGATGTTCTACACAGAGGAAACGTATGAGCAGCTGTTTGCTTTTCCACTTGACTACGTTGTTGATGCATCGGACACGATTTCGTATAAAATCCATTTAATCAAGCAATGCTTGGAGCGGAAAATTCCGATTATATCAAGTATGGGTGCTGCGAATAAGATGGATCCTACAAAGTTTCAAGTGGTCGACATTTCCAAGACACATACAGACCCTCTTGCTAGGGTTATTCGTACGAAGCTTCGTGCGGAGGGTATCAAAAAGGGTGTAAAGGTTGTTTTCTCTACAGAACTTCCGATGAAGCCGCGTGAGGATGTAACGAAGCGTATTGTGCCTGATAACGCTCCTGAAATCCGTAAGGCGAAGCAGCCTCCAGCGAGCAATGCTTTTGTTCCGCCGGTTGCTGGCCTTATTATGGTCAGTGTAGTTGTTCGTGAGTTGCTTGAAACAGGCGGAGTTAAGCTGTAAGAATGGAAAACAATATCGACTGATCAAATGAAGTATTAAAAGAGGGTTATCGCAATCCAGCAGCAGCTGGTGAGGCGGTAACCCTCTTTTGTAATAACTACGGATTCGACATTTACACTGGTACGCAGGAACACAGATACACAGATACACAAATACACAAATACATAGATACACAGATACACAGATACACAGATACACAGGTACTCTGAAATAGGGATAATGATTTTTAATAAGCGCTTCCGCATCTGATTGTTTATTAGCTAGGCGTGTACTTGTATAGTTTCAAATAATGCAATTAAACGAGGGAATATAAAAGTGAGTTGCGATTTAGTTTCAGTAAATGAAATTAGAGGCTAGTTTTGATCGACCGCACCGCCATTCCCATTGAATTAGCCGCAGAATCTGAAACTAATACCACTCTTTTCGCTGGATGACGCTGTTTAGTTTCAGAATATAGAACTAATTAAAGTTGAGGAAGCTTCAAGCTGTTGGACGAAAAACAACCTTTTAGGGGGAAATTAACAGGCCAAGTTTATTAGCTTAACAGATAAAGCGTGTGACGTTTGTGGCGAACAAATGTGCTTGTATGCTATGATCGAGACAACTGATAGGAGAAGGTTGGGGAATGTAATGGACTTATTTTCATATCAAGATGAGGAAAAACCGCGTGCCAAGCTGCTAGCTGATCGAATGCGGCCGCAAACGCTGGATGAATATATTGGACAAGAACATATAGTGGGCATGGGGAAGCTGCTAAGACGTGCAATTGAAGGCGATCAGGTATCGTCTATTTTGCTGTATGGGCCGCCAGGCTGTGGAAAAACGACGTTGGCGCATATTATATCGCTGCGGACAGCTGGTGAGTTCATAAAGCTAAATGCGGTTGATGCCTCTGTTAAGGACGTTAGGGAAGTTATCGATATGGCTCGCACGAATAAAACGATGTATGGGAAGAAAACAATTATTTTCTTAGACGAGGTTCATCGCTTCAATACGGCAAGACAAGATGCTCTATTACCCGCTGTTGAACAGGGCATCATTATTTTTATTGGGGCAACGACTGAAAATCCGTTCCATCATGTGAATGGCGCCTTATTGTCGCGGTCTACTCTATTTCAACTGGAAGCGCTCGGCGAGGAGCATGCTTATGAAGCGATGCGAAGAGCGCTGGCTGACAGCGAGCGAGGTCTCGGCTTCATGGATTTGCATGCGGATGAAGACGCGTTGCACCATATCGCTGCAATGGCTGGAGGGGATATTAGGAGAGCACTTAATGCGCTTGAGCTTGCTGCGGTAACTACACCCTCTGAGATGGATGGCTCCGTACGTCTAACGCTGGAGGTCGCTCAAGAGTCGATACGTAAACCGACTATTCGTGCAGATCTGTCAACTCAGTATGACGTTTTGTCTGCATTCCACAAAAGTGTTCGTGGCTCAAGTGATGCGGCACTTTTCTGGTTTCTATACGCTATTGAGAGGCTGGGTATGGACCCGATGACTTTTATTCGCAGGCTAATTGTCGCTTGCAGTGAGGATATCGGGCTAGCTAATCCACAGGCGATGATACAAGCAGTTACGGCAATGGATGCTTATCATAAAATTGGTTGGCCGGAAGCGAAATACAATATTTCACAGGCCATTTTGTTCGCTGTGGAAAGTCCAAAGTCGAACGCCACAGCAGTGGCTATAGGAGCCGCGGAAGCAGCGATAGAACGAGCTGGAGATACTTCGGTGCCGCTCCATCTGCGTGACACGCACTATCGCGGTGCGCAGCAGCTAGGTCACGAGGGGTATAAGTATCCACATGATTATCCGAATCATTATGTGAAACAGCAATATTTACCTGATAATTTAGGCGGTATAACGCTATATAAGGCATCGGATCAAGGGATGGAAGATAAAATTAAACAAAACCAGCAGCGTCGAAAGGGTAAGTGAGCTGCGTGGGATAGTCTCAACATAAGAAAAGGCCAACCAGCATTCCCTGCTGGTTGGCCTTTTCATGATAAGTGAGCTATTTTGATTTATGCAATTGAGAACATGAGCCCGAAATATCCGAAGACAGCAGTAAGAATACCCATGATAAAGGCCGGAATTAAGCGATTCGACCGATACAACCAGACGATACCGACAGCCATTAATGCGGAAGCCGCAAACATTAGAATGCTTTCCATATGCAAAGTGAATTGAAGGTTTATATCAGGACTAAAGCTGCCTTTATAAAATGAAGTGAATAATGGTGAAGGGGATTCGCTTTGAAGCGTCTCCCTGACTTTATGCGGCGGTGATTGTTGACCGAGCACAGCAGTTGAGCTAAGGACCAGTAGTGCGATTATACTCTCAGCTTTTAACCAACGCTTCGGATTAAAGGAAGGTTCGGTCTTTGCTATTTTTTTATAGCCAAATCCATTTGTATAAGCAAACAGCAGTAAAGGTAAGATGAGCAAATGTTTAATAAGTAATATTTGACCATATGGCAGCATCCATGCGTTCACATACTCAGGAGTAGTGAATGACATGAGCACAAGCCCAGCAAAAAGAGTTACTAGAACTGAGATGATTGCAACAGGCGAAAACCAGCGTAAAAAGGCGGACCAATTCGCGTTGTCTTTGGAAAACCAGCTTACGACAAACAAGATTCCAATCCACACGCTAAACGCGAGGAAATGTGCGGTATGTGTTACAAGTCCTCTGAAGCCGTACAGCGAGGAAGCGTGTCCAGCGTACCCAAGCCACACGATCAGCAAAAACGTTACGAATAACGCTACCTTTGGCATATGCTTGTCATTTTGAAATGATTTTAATCCAAGCAGCAGAGCAAGACCGATGGATCCAAGCGTTGTCYATAGCCAAGCTTTACCTGTATTAATGTCGAGTATAATGCTCTTTAGAATGGATCCATAAGACATGTCGAAATCTTTTGCAAACAAAATCGCAAGGTTATGAATAGGCATATACGACAAAATCGGAATCGCAATAGCGATTCCGAGCAATAGACCATTTGGAACATGAATGGCAGGTCTTTTGCTAGCTGGTACAAGCTTGAGCAGCAAAGCGCCTGTCATTATAGCGAAGCAAATATAGAGTAAGCCTTCGCTTATATAGGTCATTTTTTCCGCCTCCGTGATAACAGTACAGCTGCAGCCCCGATAATGATAACGCCAATTATTATAGCAGCCATATAATTTGTACTGGTTTTATCAGTATCCGCATTCACGTTAGGTGTAGGCGGTGATGTCGATTCAAGCGGATTAGGCGTTACTGATGGATCTGCAGATTCACTTGGGTCTGTCGTCTGAGTGGGGTTTGGTGATGCATCTGGCTCAGTAGAAGGAGTCACCGTGGGAGCGGGTGCTTCTACACTAAAAGAATAATCACCTTCAACAGAATGTCCGTCAGCGCCGATAATGGTCCATTTTACAGTGTAGATACCATTAGTTAGTGGTTCGGTGATCGCTCCGCTCATTTTCGTGCCGTCTACGATTGCCTTATCTGTTGCAATTTGTTCACCAGCTGCGTTTAGCAGCTTGAAATTGCTAAGCTTTTCTACCTTCGTATTAAAAGTTAAATCGATAAGCTGCGGTGATGTTGTAACGGTTGCATCCTGAGCGGGTACCGCTATTTCTAACTTAGAATGAGCCATAGCCACGTTGGGCATGAGCCATAGAGCAGCTAAGAAAATAAGTAATATTCTTTTCATTATGAAGCCTCCTAGACATATTTAAGCAAAAACTCGTTTCAAAAGTAGTCGCTTTAAGGGTACAGCTTGAATTATAACAGATACTGAAGTGCGATACCTTAGAATAAGATGAGCTTTTGGCAACGGGGTATGAACATTTAATGACTAACAATTATTTAGCAGGACTAAAAACATGAAAAAACGCAAGTGAACAGCGTATAAAGTCTAGCCTACTGTGAATAAACATGAGTAATAGTCTATTCCCGAGGGAGGTGCACCTGTCATCGCATGAGGAGCAGTACAAATGCGATTGTCAGGGAATCGTTGGAAGATCCTTTACCGCTAAGTTTATCATTAGCTCTTATTTTGTTTCTCGTATGTATGAATGGTTTTTTTGTGGCGACGGAGTTTGCAATGGTTAAGGTACGAGGAAGCCGGATTGAAAGGCTTGTTACCGAAGGACATGCACGGGCGAAGTTAGCCTCTCATTTGACTAGTAACTTAGATGCCTATTTGTCTGCCTGCCAATTAGGCATTACGATTGCTTCACTTGGTCTTGGATGGATCGGTGGGCCTGCTATAGCGACAATGATTGAGCCAATTATTGTGATGCTGGGAATCGATAATCAGACGTTTATACAATCCATAGCAATCGTTCTTGCATTCATCTTCATTACGGGACTTCATATTGTACTAGGAGAATTGGCCCCCAAAACCATAGCGATTAATAAGTCAGAGTCGATTTCGCTGCTAACGGCTGGGCCACTTATATTTTTTTACAAACTAATATATMCATTCATTTGGGTGTTAAATGMTACTGCAAATTGGCTGCTGAAAATGATCGATATTGAACCGAACACTGGAAAAAACTCGGCACATACCGAAGAAGAAATAAGAATACTGATGAAAGAAAGCCATAAAAGCGGTCTTATCGATAATACGGAGCTAACCTTGATGGATAATATTTTTGACTTCTCCGATACGAACGCACGAGAAATTATGATTCCGCGAACGGAAATGGTTTGTTTAAATTTAACCCTATCGCTGGAGGACAATAAAAAAATAGCGTTAGAGCAAATGCTAACCCGGTATCCAGTATGTGAGAATGATAAAGACAACATTGTTGGATTTGTTCATATAAAAGATCTACTAAAAGATACAGCGCATAGCCTGCGAGATATTAAGCAAATTACGAGACCGATTACAACAGTACCAGAGTCAATGCGGATTAGCACGCTGCTTAAACTGATGCAGAAGAGGAAGTCGCAAATCGCAATATTAATTGATGAGTACGGCGGAACATCGGGACTAGTGACGCTTGAGGACATCATGGAGGAAATAGTAGGCGAAATTCAGGATGAATTTGATGAAGAACGGGAGCAGCTAGAAAAAAGAGAGGATGGGTCCTACTCGATCAGCGGACTTATGCTCATTGAAGAAGTAAATAGCTATTTTGGTCTCGATATCGATACAGATGATTATGACACCATCGGGGGCTGGATCTACTCACGGATCGAAATTCCACCTACTTCTAATCAGCGAGTCGATTATTCCGAGCAATGTGAGTTTATCATTGAAGAAACTGATCATTTGCGAATAACTCGTATTATCGTCCGTAAGCTTGGCAAAGCAAAAAGAGGCGATGAAGAGCAGAAGCTAGGGTAAGTGGAAAGTTAAAAGGAAAACAAAAACAGCCATTCAGGTATAGCAATCCTGAATGGCTGTTTAGTTATTTATCCGAAGAAGAAAGCAAATGGCATTTACGCTTACTTCTTGCTTATAATCTCAAAATTAGGCTTTACATTATTGAAATCCGGATTCTCTCCGCTAACCATTAAGCCCATGCCCCAATCGAAGTGGGTATCAACAGTTGGAACATCCGATGCGTCACGGTATTGGAATAGAACGTTTCTGCGTGTTCTCTCACTGCGGTTCACGTTAGAGCCATGAATGGTCAGATAATTGAAGAACAGTACATCACCCGCTTTAGCTGGGCAAGCGGTTCCCGAAGAAATCGGGTGTTCCTTATGATTAAGGAAGTGCTGGCCGACATGCGGTATAGCGCCCTGCTTATGTGATCCGGGAACAACATACAGACAGCCATTCTCATTGTCTGCATCATCCAAGTGTACGCTAGCAGCAAGCATGGAATGATCACGGTGTGGGAAATATGGGTAATCCTGATGCATCGGAAATGCGGCGCCGTTCGCTGGCGGTTTCACCAACATTTTGGAATGGTGAAGCTGCACGTTAGGTCCTATGATACCTTTCAAAACGTCAGTCATATTAGGATGAATTACGGCACGCATGAAAGCGGAATCATGATAATGTACATCATGGAAACCTTTGAGAACCAATTTCTTGAGCTCGTCTGGAGGTAAGAAGTCACCCTGCCAAGCAGCATTATGATCCATTTTCGCGTGAGCCGCTCTTAGAATGATTTTCTCAACGGCTTCGCGCATCTCAGCTACTTCCTCTTGATTGAATACCCCTCTTACTAATAAATAACCTTCTTCTTTATAAAATTGTACATCCTTTTCAGTTATCATGTTATATCCCCTTCTCGCTTTTTGGTTGTGAATATGTTTTGATTATAGATGGGTTATAGAGAAGCTGTATTTGCATGCTGATGACATCTTTTTGTAATATTACGCCAAAGGGGTTATTCATACTTATGTATCACTGGACTAAAAGCGATGAACGGCTAAACCGCTATGCAGGGTTATTAAAGGGGGAGTGTCTTACCTTTCTTATCCATTACTGGGGTGCAGTTGAGCATCTGGCAGCTAACGTTGTGCATAAACATTCCTATTACGAAATTTGTTATGTGAATGGAGGTACTGGTACTTACTCAGAAGGAGATTCAGACTATCCTTTATATGAAGGTGTTGCCTTTTGTTCACGGCCGAATATCTATCATCAGATCAGTAATGTAGACGGCCTGGATTTACTATACGTAGCTTTTGAACCGAATGAAAAGCAGTCAACGCAGGAGGCATTCGTGCTTTATTTGGAATCATTAAGTCAAGGTACTACTTGGTTAAAAGAAACAAATGCTTTGCCTACTATTCAGATATGGAAATCTTTGATGGTCCCAGCTGAACTTGGCAGAGCTTTGCCAGTATCGCAATTACCTCGGCTCGCCTATGAGTTAATTGTTTCGTTTACATCTTTATTTGGTACGTTGCATAGCCCAAAGCTTGCACCGATTTCATCGAATACAGCACTCCTTATTAACAGAGCTAAGCTTTACATTCGTGATAATCTAGACCGCAATTTGACGTTGCCCGAAATCGCGCGATATTTAAATGTATCCGAGCGTCATTTATCTAGATTGTTCGCATCCAGTATCCATGAATCATTCTCTTCTTTAGTTCGCATGGAACGGATCCGAGCCGCTGAGCAAATGCTTATGAACACGCAGTTTCCAATCAAGGAAATTGCCGAGCGTACTGGATTTTCATCTATTCACTATTTTACCCGATCGTTTTCTCAGATAAAAGGTATTCCTCCAGCAGCATTCCGGGAGGCAAGCCGGCGAAGCACTGGAATGCATGATTAAATAGTGATAAGGCGAAAATTAGATAGATATACGAAAATAGTTTATTGACCTTAATAGCGCTTCCACTTAAAATAGAAGAAAGACTAAGGTGGAAAAAGGTAATTATAGGATAATAATGGATGACGATAAAGCCTCGATACTTAATAGGTATCGGGGCTTATTCCATATAGAGCCTTATAAGCTGAGGAATACGCTTTCTAATCATGCTTGAAGCATATGACAACAAACATCCAGAAGAAGAGCGAGGGCTAATAAATGATGAGCAAATCATGGTTTAAACGGTTGCTGCTGTCGTATTTACCGATATTTATTATCGTGATTACCTTTATCTTTTTCGTGTTTTTCCAGCTTATTAGTGAACAGGGCCGGAAAGAGGCTATTAATGCCAACCGTATGTTGTCTTTGCAAGCAATGCGATTAATTGATACCTCCTTAAGAGCCATCGATAATATGGTGATGAAGGAATCCAGCAACAATCAGCAGCTCATCAATTTTTTTAACAGTAATGAGGGCGGAGATCCTTATATCAATATTAGTGCGGTTTTGAAAATGAATGATATGATTGCCTATTACCCGCTTATCGATTCGATATATCTAGTTCGTTATGAAGACCAGGTTGTGCTCAGTAATGCGACCAACGGATATATTGGCACATATCCCGACAAAGGCTTTATTGAGCAGTACCGATCAACGATTTCTAAAAAGTGGACAGACTCTCGGACATTCCAGCAATTTACTACGCTGAATGGCAAGAAGGTTGTCAGCCTAGTAAGGGGAGCTCTCTTCATGACGGACGAAAAAGGTTTGATTGTAGTAAATGTATCAACGGATGCATTACAGCGTTTAGTCAATGAGCTATATGATTCAAAAGTTAGCTTTATCCAAATAAAGGATGGAGCGGGCAATGAATTACTTAAGCAGAATGAACCTGTAGATTCCATGCGTATCTATGCGAATTATAAGTCGGGCTACTCGAATTGGTCCTATATTAGCGGATTTGTTCAAGGTACTTTCATTCAAACGGTATCCTTGCTATACAATGCTTGGTTTGTAATCGGACTTATCATGATAGGTGTAGGTCTTATTTGGATGATCTACATATCGAAGCGCAATGCTAGACCGGTGGAGCAGATTGTTTCACGCGTTAACGGGTACATGCTGCCGCTAACCAGGGGCAGGTCGAATTCTGGACGAATCGATGAATTCGTATTTATCGAATCGGCGCTCGATAATTTGTTGGAGGAGGCAAGAAAGCATCAACAGCAAAACAAAGAGGATCTTCATTTGCATACGCGCAACCTATTCCATCAGCTAATTGAAGATGATACAACGCAGACTCTGGAGGATTGGCGACGTGAAGCGGAGCGATTGCAGCTGCCTGCTCCTTCAGAGAGTCATACTCTTATTGTGTTGGAAATGGATAAGTACGGTCAATTTTGCAGTAGTTATTCGCGGAATGATCAAAATCTGTTGAAGTTCGCCATGCGAAGCATAACGTATGAACAGTCTTCCCGATTTGGATACAAATGCTGGGCGGAATGGACAGCATCCTCTCGTTTAAGTGTAATCCTTTTTGGAGAGGGAGGAGAAATTGATATCAAAATGCTGCTTCAGCTATGTGATAGTATCCGGGCTTGGGTAGAGCAGAATATGAAATTTACAATCAGTATAGGCATCGGGGATCCAGCTTTGCATCTATTCGAAATCACGAAATCGTTTAAGCAAGCATCGGAAGCACTTAATTATAAGATGGTACTTGGCGAAAATCGTCTCATTACTCGTGAAGATATGATGAATCAAGGTCAAGTTGAAGTGTATTCCTATCTTGGAATGATTCGTTCTGCTGTATATGCGTTCCGCAAATCGGACGATAGCTGGAGAGAGCAGCTGGATGATTTGTTTAGCCAAATGAAGCAGGGCTTGATGACCAAGGATGAGATCATGAATATTATGAATTATTTTATCTATAGTTTGGGTCGTGAAATGGCGGGACTGAGCAAGGAGTGTCAGGTTATGTGGTCAGCTGAAGTCCTTCCTAATCTGACCGATAAATTGGATAAGTGCCATTCCTTTGATGATATGTGTCAAGTTACTATTGGTGAAATGATGAATCTGTGGGGCATGCTTGAAGACTCTCGGTACAATGGTCAGCACGCGGGTATCATTATGGAGATGCGTATCATTATTGAAGCTGAATACGTGAATCCGAACATGTCACTTGAATACTTAAGCGAGAAATTTAATATTAATGCGAAATATGTAAGCAAGCTGTTCAAAGAGACAACCGGACAGAAGTTTCTCGATTTCTTAATCGACATCCGCCTGAAAGAGGCAAAAAGACTTTTGACCACAACAAGGAAGCCTATTCAGGATATTGCAATTGAGGTTGGATACACGAGTGCGATATCATTCACTAGAATTTTTAAAAAGGTCGTAGGATATTCGCCTGGCGAATATCGTTCAGAGACGTTGAAGCAGCTTAACGGGTGATAGAACATAGAGTTGAAAACGGTTAAGCGATAGAAAAATGTTAATCATTTATTCGGAAAATAGTTGGAATAATGGCGGCAGTACCTGCTGTATAGGGTACTGCCTTTTCTTGTGCAGCCACGGCCGCGAAAAAGGTTAAGTATGATATTAATGTATCTTGTGCCTTAGTGATTAAACTTTATACAATGGGCACATGAAAGCGTAACCAAATTAGAACATGTAAAAAGGAGGCAAGCCCTTGTCCAAACTTAATCCAAACCTTAATCCAAACCTTAATCCCGAATCGTTAGCAATCATTCCAACTGCGAGGCGCAACCCGACCTTACGCAAGCTGAAGCGTCATTGGCAAATGTATCTCCTCATTCTTTTGCCAATTGCTTATCTCGTTATTTTTAAGTATATACCGATGGCTGGAATAGTGATCGCCTTCAAAGACTACAACGTAATCAAAGGTATCTTTGGAAGCTCATGGGTAGGATTGAAATACTTCCAACAGTTTTTCGACTCGCCTAACTTCTGGCTATATATGAAAAACACGCTTGGTATTAGCTTCTATGGCTTGCTTGTCGGGTTCCCTGCACCAATTATATTGGCACTTGCACTGAATGAAGTAAGAAATGGCATCTTCAAGAAAAGTGTACAAATGGTTTCTTATGCTCCCTATTTTATTTCGACGGTTATTATGGTATCCATTATTATTGTTAACTTGTCACCCAATGTAGGGATGATCAGCAAGCTGTTTCAAATGCTGGGCGTGGAAAATACAAACTTTATGGGTATCCCGTCTTTATTCAAATCCATTTATGTATGGTCTGATGTCTGGCAGCATACCGGGTACGGAGCCATTATCTATATTGCTGCACTAGCGGGCGTCAATCCTGAGCTGCATGAGGCGGCGAAGGTGGATGGAGCATCCCGAATTCAAAAAATAATTAACATCGATATTCCAAGTCTCATTCCGGTATCCGTTATTCTTATCATCCTTAACCTGGGTAATTTGATGAAACTGGGCTTCGAGAAAATATATCTGATGCAAAATCCACTTAATCTTGCAACTTCAGAGGTCATATCTACCTATGTGTACAAGGTTGGCTTGCTGGGCTCGAGTTTCAGCTTCTCGGCAGCTATCGGTTTCTTTAACTCAATCATTAATCTGATTCTGCTAGTCGGTGTTAACTATATCGCTAGAAAACTGTCCAATAACAGTCTGTGGTAATTAGGAAAGGAGATCATATGGCAAAAAACGTATCCATTCGGGAGTCTAACGGAGACCGCATTTTTTTGGTCTTAATCTATGCGTTTCTGACACTTGTTCTAGTAGTCGTACTGCTACCGCTTCTCTACATCGTTAGTTCGTCATTCAGTTCGCCGCAAGCTGTAGTTTCGGGTAAAGTATGGCTGATCCCGATCGATTTTACACTGGCTGGATATGAGGCTGTGTTCAATAATCCACAGGTTGGTACAGGGTTTCTGAATTCTCTCTTCTATACGGTTGTCGGCACTATTATTAATGTGGCCTTGACTGTAATGCTTGCTTATCCACTCTCAAGGGGAACGTTCTATGGTAGGAATTTCTTCATGGTGCTGTTAGTTATTACGATGATGTTCGAAGGTGGACTTATTCCGTATTATTTGGTCGTAAAGGAACTGCATTTGCTGGATACCCGTTGGGCTATGATCTTACCTGGAGCACTTGCTGTATTTCAAGTTATTATCGCGAGAACCTTCTTCCAAACGACAATTCCGACGGAGCTGTCGGAAGCAGCTGATTTGGACGGCTGCAGCGATATTCGTTTTATTCTCCATGTCGTGCTACCGCTTTCTAAGCCCATATTAGCCGTCATGATGCTTATGTATGCGGTAGGCCATTGGAATGCGTATTTCGATGCTCTTATATTTTTGCGAACTCCAGATCTGTTCCCTTTGCAGATCGTGCTGCGCAACATTCTAATCCTTAATACAGTGGATGCGTCGATGATGGCTAATGCCAATCAGATGTTGGCCCAACAGGGATTAAAGGATCTGTTGAAATATTCATTGATCGTCGTTGCAAGCGGACCGGTACTCATTATCTATCCATTTGTACAGAAATACTTTGTCAAAGGTGTCATGATCGGTTCGTTGAAAGGCTAATCAGGCATAACAGCTTGAAGGAGGTGATGGGTCGCCTTTAGAGCCGAGGCGGTCGTTCAGATTCGGAAATAGCGCCATTGTATGTCACAGGGAGTGTCAAGGATATAACAAGGAGGAGTCGTTTCGATGAGAAAAGGTTGGAAAAAATCAGGTGTGGTCTTATTGTGTGTCGTACTTAGCTGTGTAGTTTTCCTTGCAGCATGCAGCAAGGAAACGGAGAAGCCTGCGAATGGTCAAACGGAAAACGTAAAGACAGAGAACAATAATGTAAAAGAGGATGTCTTTACAGAAGTAGGTTCGTATCCGATTGTTAATAAACAGCTGACGCTTAAGATGTTTGCCCCTCAGCTACCTACAATTGAGAACATGGAGACTAACGCATTTACGAAATTTCTGGAAGAGAAGACAAACATCAAGATTGCTTGGGATCTCGTTCCTAACAATGCACTTGAAGAACGCAAGCAGCTGATGTTGGCCAGCGGCGACTATCCGGAAGTTATTTTACAAGGCAATCTGACTAGAGAAGAACAGATGAAGTATGGGAAGCAGGGCGTATTCATACCTTTGAATGATTTGATCGAAAAGTATGCACCTAATATCAAACAAGCGCTTGTGGATGTTCCTTATATGAAATCAGCGATAACAACTCCAGATGGTAACATATATGCACTGCCGCAAATCAATGAGTGCTATCATTGCGACAACGCCTTAAAGCTATGGATTAACAAGGCGTGGATCGATAAGCTTGGTCTTCAGATGCCAACGACAACGGAAGAGTTCTATCAGGTGATGAAGGCATTCAAGGAACAAGACCYGAATGAAAATGGAAAGAAGGATGAAATTCCGCTTACGGGATCTGATGAGATGTGGGTAGGAAACATATCTGCATTTTTAATGAATTCTTTTATTG